>DASZZA010000405.1:0-6333 GCA_035545135.1 Lacipirellulaceae bacterium
GGAGGTTTGTAGCAAATGCTGAAGTTGATCGAGCTCGATGTCCGGGTCGGAATCGTCGACGAGCGTGTTGAGAAACTCAAGTGCATCGAAGATACTCATCCGCCGACGGTCGAGTTTAAGAAATGTATCGCGCTTCTGACATACGAAGTCATACGTCTGCCCGCGATGATTTTGCTTATAAAATTCTCGGACGGTATCGCGCGCTGGATTATCGTAATTGCGATAGTCTTCGGCAGCCTTGGCGCCGGCTGTTGGGTAAACCAGCTCCTCAATGAATTCCTCCCACGCGTGGAGGGCGTTTTGCGATCCAGTCGGCGTCGAGCTACGGTTCATACTAATTGCCCGGCATGAGCCAGGGTCGTGGCCGGTGGTGACTTTTTTAAACCCAGTGTGTATGGTCACTATATCCGATCTGAACGTTAGATTTTACCATGCTTTGAGATTAGAGCGGTTATGTTTTATCGGTAGCCGGGCTCTGCGAGGCCGGATTAAGCGTGAATCGTCCGGGGTCACAGGCCCCCGCTGCGGTAATTTGAAACGCCTCTAGGGGCAGCAGTAGCGGGTCGGCTGAGTATATTGTGCAAGCACGATTCAATGGGTTGCAAGCGGGGTGAATCGGGACGCTATTTAGCCGGCGAATCCTAAGCTATCCTTATGGATAGCAAGTCCTTGCAACTCTGCGCGGATCAGTGATAATCGATGGGAGTGTGGGTTGTAGGCGTGCAAACACTTTTTCTACTGAGGGGAGTTTCGATGAAGCGGCTAGCGTTTCTGGTTACGTTGTTCGCGGCGATGTTGGTGAACGAGGTGGCGAGCGCGCAATGCTGTGGCGGAGTGGTTGCAACCGCTTATTACGCGCCAACCACGACGTATTACGCTCCGGCTACAACTGCCTACTATGCACCCGCACCTACGACGGTTTACTACGCAGCGCCAGCCGCAGTGTACTATCGTCGGCCGCTGGTTGGTGCCGGTATCACCCGCGTCGGATACGCACCGGTGACGTACGTCGCGCCTCGAACGTCTTACTATTACGGCCCGATGTACTACACGACGAGTTATTCGCCGTGGTGGTGGTGATCCGTCCGCATAAAGCGCACGTCGTGATCGGCCGTGAAGCCATCGGTGGTGGCGATACGTGCTAGTGCTCTGTCAAAGCTAAAGTCTGGAATTGGTAAATCAGTCGCTGGGCTAGCGCCCAGCGGCTGATCCTAAAATCGAGTTGTGACACGGCACTGGAACCCGGCGCGCGAGCGCCGAGGGCGGTCGTTATTTGGCCGAGACGCGAAATCTGGCGCTGATCGGCTTGGTCACTTCGGAGAGGTCTACGCTGTCTCCACCGGTGAGTGGAGCACGCTTCCCGTCGATCTCGACGGAATCGACGCGCCAACCAGCGGGAAGTGGCGCACGGAGGAGCATCTTTTTGACCGGGCGTGGCGGCGGTGTGACGTGGGCCTCCACGTAGCCAGCCCTGAGCTTCGAATCGACGTCCACCGACACGTTGCCGAAGGCGGTCGGGGCGTTTTCGATCCGAACCTGCCGCCCGTCTTCCAGCCAGCGCCGCGGCACGCCGTACATGAGTCGGAGTGTTTCGGGCTTTCCATCCTGATCGAGGTCCCAATCCTGCACCAGCAAGTATCGCAGCTGGATCAGCCAGGCGGCGTTGCTGGTGCTATTGGGAGGGAGATAGAACGTGCGGCCGTTGGCGTCGCCCTCAACCAGAAAGCGATTGGCCTCGCCCCCGATGAATGTTCCGCGTGTCATCCCCTGGGCGAGTTGACCATAGAAACCAACCAAGGCTTTCTCGCGTTCATCGCGTCGCAAGAGCGTGAGCTGATAGCGAAGCCCGTACAAGGGGTTGACGCCGGCAGCGTCCTTGTACTGCCCGCGATGGGGCATGGTCCGCACCATGCCCATGGCGATGCCGCCGTGGTTTTGCAGGTAGCCGAGCAGCCAGTCCTCGCGCTGCGAACCCTGGCCAAAGATTTCCGAGCTAATGATGTATGGACAGATGAGGTCATAGTAGCTGCCAAACTGCGTGGCCGTGAGCGGGTCGTGAGGTTGTTCGTCGGCAAGCAGGGAAATGGGGATGAATGGTGGCTTCGTCTCGTGTCGTTCGCTGCGCATCTCAGCGCTGAGAATGGCGTTTCGATAATCGGCTGCCTGATGGCGAAGTTTCGTTGCTTCGTCGCGAGAACCCATATCGTCGAGCACAGCCGCCAGGTCGTGCAATCCGCGCCAGCAGTTGGCATTCGAATTGAGCGAGTAAACTTGCGTGTGGATATCGCCGGCGTAATTATCCTTTGGCAGAAGGCCGGATTCTTTTTCGCGATTGTTGAGAATGAGCTCTTGCGCCTGCCGCCACAACGGCTCGTACTTTCCAATGGTAGCGGTGTCGCGCGTGAGCCAGTAAACGTATGCAAGCAGTTGCAGCTTTTGGCCGGCAACGTGAAATCGAGTATCCTTGCGTGGAAATTCCAATAGCGGTTTGAGCATGCCGGGCGCCACCTCGGGGTGGCCGTACAACACGAGCGAGCGCAGCGTATCGCCGCATTCGCCTTCGTACAGATGGCTATAGGCGTTGCCGGCGCTGTAGTTCGGATCGTTGCCGACGGCGATCATAAAGTTGCCAATCAGCGTGGAGCGCCAAGCGTTGTCGACTATGGGCTCGGGGGTTCTGAGTTGCACACCGTGCGTCAGCATTTTTTCCCAAGTGTGGATGCATAGTCGCCTCTCATTGTCATAAGTGGCTTTCGTCATCGGCACCGGCGCGGCCGCTGGGACGGTAAAAATTGCCAGCTCCGCAGATTGGTTTGCTCGAAGATCGGCCACGAGGGCCTTGCGATTGGCGTCCCACCGCCAGATGGTATCGAATGCGACCAGGCTTTGGCCCTTGTCGTTTAACAGCTGGTTGTTTTGAACTTTTACATTGGAGGTCGAATCGACGTGCGCCTCCACCCGGCCATTTTTGGAATGGTCGCCGGCGATTGAGAAACGGACCATCGCTGTTCCGAGCGCGGCGAGTCGTTTTTCCACGGGCGCGAATGCCTCTTCGCAATAAGAGACGCCGCCCGCTTTGTAGCGAATGGCCACGATAGGCAAGTAGCCGTCCAAATAGACGGGGGTTTCGAGCCGCGGAAGATCCTGGCCGAACGGCTCGGCCGGGTCTCCCACGAAAAACTTCACCGGCACTCCCTGCTCAAACCACATGGGCCGTTTGTTGGCCCGCGCGTTGACCGCGCTTCCATTGCTTATCAACCGCACTTTTCGCGCAGCGCGCGGCGCGCTGAGGACGATCGGGTAGTGGTGAAACTCCGCGTTGACCCACCGGATGGGCGGCAGCAGGTCTTTGAAGAATTCGTAGCTGGCTCCATTGGGCTGCCGCATGGCCGCATCGCCCCACACATCGGTGTGGGCATCGATCATCTGGTTCACGCCCGGGAGGTTACGATCAGATTCCGAGCGCGCAACTTTCTCGGCGGCGTAGCAAGAGAGCGGGACAATAGCGGTCGCAACGACGAGAAATCCCGCAATACTCGTCGAAACACTCCGCTTAACGGTGTGAACTGCAAACATTTGAAGTTTTACTAAGATGGTTGGAAATCGCAGAACCGTGATAGATGCCGTATTTGCGCGAGTGATGGCGAACCACCCGCCAGTGGATGTTATTGCCAGTGCGGTCAGCATGACCGCTGGTGCGAAATAACCGGCTCGCGCCCGCGTACCTATAGTCTGAACGCGCATCACATTTTCGCACAGTGGTTTTTGCACGAAACAAGACGTTTTTTTCATCCATTGCGTCACTGATTCCGGATCGGCTATGGCCGATTGCGGATCGTGTCGGATCACGATCCTGCACGACAACTTCCCAGGTGGGCTTCCAACGGCGGCAAGATCGTAAAGGTTGGCCGTGGGTAAAGAGTTGGAGTGACGCTCGCTCGATCAGAATTCGACGACGCCGACACGTCTCGGGCAGGTGTGGCGCGGCCCGCGCTCGATTTTTCTCGCCGAGATGTTATAGTCGGGTATCGGTCCACGGAGCCTAAGGGACTCGAACAATACTCCTGCTCCCGCCGGGAGAGGGCAGGGGTGAGGGTGACTTGGAATCGGTTTTGTTAGAGTTGCTAACCCCGCAGATCAGGCGCATCACACAATGAATCGGACCTCGAAATCAGACGACTCGAAATTATCACGCCGCCGCTTTCTTCAGACGACCGCCGTCGCGGGCACCACGGCTTTGGGCACGCTGCATGCGCCGCATGTGCATGCCGCCTTCAGTGAAAAATTCGCGGTTAAGATCGGGCTGATCGGCTGTGGCGGACGCGGCACAGGTGCCCTGCTCGATGCGATCGGCGCGGGCACCAAAATCATCTACCCGGAATCTGGCTACCATACTGAAGACGTGGCCGATGGCGCGACCGTTGCGCACCCGGATATCCAGGTGTTGGCTTTGGCCGATATGTTCGAGAACCGGCTCGATGACTGCCACCGAAACCTGGCGCGAATCGGCAAAACCGTCCCCAAAGAACACCGCTTCATCGGCTGGGATGCGTATCAAAAACTGCTGGCTATCCCAGAGATCAACTACGTGATCCTGGCGACGCCGCCGCACTTCCGCCCGATCCACCTCAAGGCGGCGATCGAGGCGGGCAAAAACGTTTTTATGGAGAAGCCGGCGGCGGTCGACGTGCCGGGCGTCAAAACCGTCATGGAAGCCGGACGGCTCGCAACGGAGAAGCACCTGGGCATCGCGGCCGGCACACAGCGGCGGCACTCGCCCAATTATCGCGAAACTATCCGCCGCATTCACGACGGCGCCATCGGCGAGATCACTTACGGCAAGTGCTACTGGGACGGCGGCGAAATCTGGGTCATCGACCGCAAGCCGGGCTGGAGCGACATCGAATGGCAACTCCGCAACTGGAACTATTTCACCTGGCTCGGCGGCGATCACATTGTCGAGCAGCACGTGCACAACCTCGACGTGATGAATTGGGTTCTCGGCACGCACCCTGTTAAGGCCGTCGCCGGCCTGGGCGGGCGTCAAACGCGTACCGGTGCTCGTCACGGCTACATCTTCGACCACTTCGCCGTTGAATTCGAATATCCGAACGGCGTCACCGTGTTCAGCCAATGCCGGCAAATCAATCATTGCAAAAACATCGTCGGCGAATTCGTACGCGGCACCCGCGGCATCAGCAATTGCGCCGATCGCATCGAGCCTGCCAAAGGCGAGCGGTGGCGCTACCGCAAACCAGTCGGTAACGCCTATCAACACGAACACGAAGACCTGATCGCGAGCATCCGGGCCGGCGAGCCCATCAACGAAGCGCAAAACGTGGCCGAAAGCACGCTCACGGGGATCATTGGGCGCGAGGCCTGCTACAGCGGCCAGGAAATCACGTGGGACCAGGCGTTAAAGTCGACCACTCACCTTGGCCCCAAGAAATACGAATTCGGCCCGTTCCCGGTGCCGCCGGTGGCGCGACCAGGAATCTACCGATTCACATAGCGAACGGCAGTTTACCGCTGGTCTGTGATTGTTAGAAGCAGATTCCAAGCCGCTTTGCGGATTTAAAACTACCTGTAGCCCACATCACACGATAGCACTTGCACAATGTTGCTCTAGGAGAGGGCCGGGGTGAGGGTGTCTTGAAAACCTCGACCCCGGCATTGAATTCATACGGCTTGGTTACTTAAACAAGTCGTTCGTGCCGGGCTTGCTTTCCGCTTTCGGCGCCGCTTCCTTGTTGGGCTGCGAGGCGGGCGTTCCAAATAATGCGTCGCTGGTCGAATTCGATTTCGCAGACGCCGCCGATTTGTCGGTCGCCGGTGGCGTGGCCGGTGGGGCTGACTTCGTTTCGGGCTGGCCGAATCCGGGCGCCGGCGGCGTGACGCTCGAGTTTGCGCTCGGCGTCGCATTCGACTTCGTCGTGTTTTCCGGAGTTCCACCAGGCGTTGCGCCACTGTTCAAGCCCGGCGTTTGCAAATTACCTTCCGTCCGCATTTGTCTCATGTCCTGTCGCAACTGTTGCAACTCTTGCGTTAACGACGCAAGCTGTTGCTCCAACCGCGAAGTTCGCGATATCAGGTCGGCCACGGTCGATTCCGATCCGCCGTACCCGGCTTCGTGCGGCATCGGCCTGCCCATTTCATCCTCCATTGCCGGACGCATCTCGCCCGCCAGCATCGGAGGAGCTGGTTGCATGGTGAACGCCACCCGCTGCTGTTGGCCGTCGCGCCAAATCGTGAGTTCACCCGATTTGCCGACGGGAATCTGGCGAACGACTCGGGCCGCGCCTTGGGGGGTGTCAACGCCGCGGCCATTCACCT
>DASZZA010000406.1:0-2131 GCA_035545135.1 Lacipirellulaceae bacterium
ATCAAGTGCAGAATGCCGACATCTGGAAAATCGTTCTATACATAAGAAGCCTTCGTCCGCTCGCTCAGCCAGAGCAAACCCAACAGGCGCAAACGGTCAGCGCAGCGCATTACGTGGGCTCGCAAGCCTGCGAAAAGTGTCACGCGGATATTTATCACCACTGGCAAAAGACGCCCATGGCCAACGTCGTCCGCGATCCGCATCAACATCCGGACGCGATCATTCCCGATCTCGCGACGAACAACGTCTACAAATTTTCAAAAGATCAAGTGGCTTTCGTCTACGGAAGCATCTGGAAGCAGCGCTACTTCACAAAAGTCGGCGACGACTATTTCCCGCTGCCCGTTCAATGGGAAATCATAAACAAGAAATGGAGCAAATATCAGGTGCCGCCCACAGGAGGCGATTGGTGGGCTCCTTTTTATCCCGGTGACAACTTCCACCGCCCCACAGGCCCGCTTTGTGACGGCTGCCATTCGGTGGGTTATGATATTCACACAAAGCAAGTCGCCGAGTGGAACGTTGGCTGCGAACGCTGCCATGGCCCAGGCAGCGAACATGTCGCACATCCCACGCGCGCCAACATTATCAATCCCGCTCACATGGACTACGTGGCGGCCAGCGATACCTGCATCCAATGCCATTCGCAAGGTCAGCCGTTATCAAATCCCATCGAAGGCAAATATTACGATTGGCCTGTTGGATATAACGTGGGGCTGAAGCTTGCAAACTATTGGAAGCTCGAAGACCACACGCTGGGGCAGCCCGCGAACTTCTTCTATTACCCGGACGGCACCGCGCACAAAAATCGCATGCAGGGCAACGATTTCGTGCAAAGCGTCATGTATCGGCGCGGCGTCACCTGCTTCGATTGCCATGACGTTCACGGCACCGGAAACTACGCGCAATTACGCAAGCCCGCTAACCAGATTTGTCTTGATTGCCACGGGCCAGATTCACCGAATGGTCCGCGCACAGCCACGATTGAGGAGCACACGCATCACAAAGCCGGCAGCACCGGAAGCCAATGCGTCGCCTGCCACATGCCGGCGATCGAAACGGAAGGGCCCGCTAACACGATGGTTCACGCACACACTTTCCGTTTCATCACGCCTGCGATGACGGACCAGTACAAGATGCCGAATCCGTGCACGTCATGCCACACTGACAAGACAACCGCCTGGGCTACCGCTGCTATGCGCCAATGGAATGAACGTTCGCCCTGGCGGCTGGCCGAAAACCCAGCTTCAGACTGAAGAAGTCTTCATTTCACCTGCCCAATCAGCCAGTTAGCATTAAGGACACGCACCTTGCGGACGCGCTTCCCAAGTGTTAGTTTGAATCTTCATCTACTGTTTTTACTTGAGAATCGCATCGCGCGTCCGCCGCCAGCCCTGCGGCCCATCGCGCTGGAGTTTCGGTGGCACCGTGGACTGTTAGTGATCAAAAAATTCCCCAGGGTCGTTTGGCGCTGGTTTCCTATGTATCGGTATTTTTCGTAATCCTACTCCTTGTCGGATTCTGGAAATTGGAAGTGGTGCAATCTGACCATTTCGCTGACCTCGCTGAGAAGAATCAGATCCGGTCGATCCCGATCATCGCTCCGCGCGGAGCAATGCTCGACCGCGAGGGCCGCGTACTTGTCGATAGCTATCCCTCCTTCAGCATCCTTCTCCTTCGCGATAATCTGAAACAGGATGCAAAGAGTTTCGGCCTGATCGAAGAGGGACTTGGAATTACCAAGGAAGACCTCGATAGTCAGCTCCAGCAAGCCCGCGGCGAGCCGAAATTCGAGCCCATTATTATCAAGCCCGCCGCCACCGAAGCCGACATCGCCTTCGTCGAATCGCACCGCGCCGACCTCCCGATGCTCGACCTGATGATGGTGCAGCGCCGCCGCTATCCGCACGGCGAAATGCTCGCAAATACAATCGGTTACGTCGGAGAAGTCTCCCAGGACGACATTGACAAGTACCCGGACCGCTTCCGCCCCGGCGATATCGTCGGCAAAGCCGGCTTGGAGAAGGAATACGATCAGCAGATCGAAGGCACGGACGGTATGCGCCGCATGGTGGTCAATAGCGTCGGCAAAGTGATGCGCACGTTAGACGACGTCGAGGCCATCCCTGGC
>DASZZA010000407.1:0-7694 GCA_035545135.1 Lacipirellulaceae bacterium
CAGCATCGCACCAACGACCGACCAGCTCGGCGCAGCGCGCGTCGATGACCCCGGCACTTCGAACCTCGGTACTCCGGCAGGGCTCCCCTACGTGGACCTGGGCGCGTTCGAGTTCCAAGGCTCGAGCCTCGACGTAACGCCGCCACAAATCCTATCGACTACTCCTGCCGGGGTTGACACCAGCGCCACGCTGACGCCTTTCAGCCAGATCACCCTCAACCTGAGCGAGGCAGTCAATTCGATCGACGCCCAAGCTGCCGCCAACTATGAGTTGCGTAGCGGCGGCGCGAATCATGTCGTTGGTGATAGTGACGATGTCGTAATAAACATCACGCCGACGTACACGCCTGGCAGCTCGAGCGTCGTATTGCTCACATCCGGGCTACTGCCGACCAACAACTATCGCCTGACCGTCTTTGGTTCCAATGGCCGCGCACTTCACGATCTGGCCGGCCTCGTCATCGACGGCGACAACAATGGCGCGGCCGGCGGCGACTATGTTCGCAACTTTACGGTCGTGCCCTTGCCGGGCGATTACAACCTCGACAATACCGTTGACTCGCAAGACTACCAAACCTGGCGTTCGAACTTTGGAGCGACGAGCGGTCCCGCACTGGCAGCCGACGGCAGCGGGAATGGTATCGTTGACGCCGCCGACTATGTCCTCTGGCGCAAACACGCCTCCACCGGTGGGGCCGGCGCCGGTTCGGCGGCCGCTGCCGCCTCGAACTTGGCTCCTGAAAGCACTGTCTCGGCTGCGAGTTCGACCGACGCCAGTCGTGAACAGCAAAACCTCGAGCTTTCAATTGCCGCGAACACGACCGCACAAGTTGACTTGCCCGAAGATTCCGCTTTGTCCATCGATCCACGACGCTACCTCAACGCGATTCTGCATTTAGACCTTTACGCTGATGCCGCAATTCCGGCGCCTAGCGATTCCATTCATCACTCTGGCGCGCTCACGTACCTGGAACCTGCCCGCGAGCAAGTCCTTCGCGATTGGCGAGCACAACCCTCAGCAGTTCATCGCACTAGCAGTAGAATGAAAGACGAAACGGATACTGCGGCGATTCAATTCTTTGACGAGGCGAATGATAATTCTCAAAAAGATACTCTCAGCGAGTCCGCGGTAGATTCGGCACTTGATGAGTTATTCGTTGTCTTGATCTAGACATACTACCGCGAAAATGATCTGGCTCTCCCCATGATTCGCAATGCGAGTCGGAATACGGCGAATTCGTACCTCGATGAAAAAGAAGACCCAAAGAAAGTGAAAAAACGTCGGTTCGCTTATAGGCCGCGACCAGAGTATGAAGAAGGGCAGCTGGACTATTCTGCTGCCGCCGCTATTAGGGGGCTTTCGGGAGAGCGCGGCCTATCCTGGCCGTGCCAGACGCCAATTTCTCGTGCCGAAAATCAAAGCACCAAGTAGCTTTTGACATAAGTGAGGGTGTCCGGGAATTGAATTGATGTAAGCGCAAGGGACTCCATTGGTTTAGGTTTCTGCTGTCACGGTAGAAACTGACGCCCAATGGAGGTCCCAAGGATGGGCAAGCGTGCAAGAATGTCGTGGCCGACAGCGGTTATGACAGCAACCATATTGCGGAACGGATCGAGTACTCACCATGAAACTCACCGTGCAATACAAAACCGACAAAAAGGCAGGGTCTGTCGTGAGCGGATGGACGTACGCGCACTACAACAAAACTGGCGAAAGCGAATTGATGCGCAAGGGACGCGTCACTCATTGCGAAGTAAACGTAAAGATCGACCCTAGCCACTTCAAAATCGCTTTTCCAGTAGGGACACGCATATGGGAAGACATTCCCGGCGGACGCCGCTACTATTTGCAAAAAGCTGAAGGAATGGTGCCCGTTAAGGAACCCAATCAAGAGCACAAAACTGCGAATAGGCTCGACACGGCCGAAAATCGATTACGTGCGCCATCAAGGGCGCAGAACGAGAACAAGCGATGACAACTCTAATGCAGACTCCGGTCCAAGTCTTCTAATGCCCCAGTCGTCGCCTTGCACGCTTGTTCCCTTATACCGGCAGCGAACTAAAGAACGCAAAACCGCCGCAACAGGTAGCAAAGACCGACTATGCGATCAGCGCAACCATCTCTTATGAAAAGTCAGAAGTCATCATGCCCGACATCCAGCTTCACGGTAAAGGTGCCAGTAAAACCGTACTTGCCGGAGAAAAGTCGCTTGCCACCGATGCCTTTTCCAACGGTGGTGCGGGCGACTCGCTAGTAGCCTATGTCGGCGATAGTGACGACATACGTCGTTCACCGAGCGGATCGCCGACACCCGATAGAAACGGCGGCTCTGGCTTTGGCGGACCACATCCGGGTGGCGGCAACATCGCCTACTGCGACGGCTCGGTACGTTTTGTAGTGGACGACGAATCCGTCGAACCTTAGAAACGTAATGCTGGCCTCAATCCCATCTACTTCCAATATGATATCGCCACAAGGAGTGCCGTTTAATGTGCACCAATACTCTCAATCGGCCTGCTTGCATGGATCAGCGTCAAAATCGCGTCCCGGATATGCTGCGGAAGTTCCGGCCATGCTTCAGCGATCCGTTGCACATCAATGGGAAGGCAGAGGCTTGCAGTCGCCGACACACTGAAAGACGTGACTTCCGACGACAACTGACGACTTGAGGTGCCTGGATGCCGCTGCCCAGACGCTGCCAAGCCAGAAGACTTTTCTGATAAATCCTTGTCGCTCAATCGGTCACAAAGTGGAGGCGGCGGGAATCGAACCCGCGTCCCGCAATAGATTCACGCCTGCTTCTACGTGTGTAGTCGAACTCTTTAATCTCGCTACTGCGCGCCCCTGTCGACCGGGTCGCGCCGCAGCCAGCCCGGAACAGGTTTTAGCCGCGAGCGTACCAGGCGATGACTCGCGGCGAGTCGGATTTAGCGACGAACTTTCGGACCGTTCCGACGACAGTCCTCAGTCCGGGCTACCGATTATTAGGCAGCCAAAGCGTAATTGCCGTTGGCAATTGAAATTGTGATCAGCTTTTAACGTGGCCCACTGATCAACCACGACACGCCACTTGCGCTTCACGTATCCGGTCGAACCCTGTTCGCCCCCGTGAACACACAGAGTGCAATAACAACTAATTATACGTCGTCCGGCAAGGGCCGAAAGGTGGTTGGTAGCAGATGCTCAATTACTGGCAATGGAAGCACAGTGCAATAAAACTGCAAAATCAGTAAGGGCATGGGCGATGACGACGGGCCATAATCGCCGCGTCCAGACAAAGGCCGTCCCGTAAATCAGTCCGATGAGGAAAGCGTTCCACATGATGATCGCCCCGCGAAACCAATGAAGTAGCGCAAACACGACGGCACTTACCACAACGCTCCCAAACGTGCTACCGAGCAATCGCTCGAGCCGTGGAATCAAGTATGCGCGAGCAATGAGTTCTTCCTTCAAGCCAATCGAAACTGCAAGCGCCAGTAGCGCGACAAACCCAGCAAACCCATGGGCGTGAATCACAAGACGGTGAGCGACGATCAAGCGATGAACGTAGGGTGCGCCGTAGATCGATGTCAGCAAATCATGGAATATGTCGTTGCCGGGCTCGGTGAGCAGGTAATCGGCAACGCAAATCAAGCCGGCGGTGAAGAAGTCGACCAGTGTTAATTCTGTGATTCCAAAGGTCGACCACGGTTCGCGGCTCAGGCGCATGACCATCAACACGACAGCGGCGTCTAACGCATATGCTAATAATGCGGCCAAATAAAATGTACTCGCGGTGTCGGGAATTCCGAGCGCTCGGATAACTACGGTTCCAACTGCACGTCCTCCGATAAACGGTGAAGTGAGCGCCAACACAATTAGCACTTCGATCCACACATTTCGAGTGCTCCGGATTGGACCAAGGATAGGTCCTTCGTTGGGCGTCGACTCCTTCAGATTATCTGTCGATTCAACTACGTGTGCGCCGTCCTGTTCATCATCGTCACTCGGCGTTATAAGCGCTGTTTCGATGCGGGCGTCGCCCCGTGCTGATTGGCAGTTCCAGCACGCGGCGAACTGTGCTTCGACCGGCGCTCCGCAGCTCGGGCAAATCCATTTACCTTCTGCCGTCGGCGGGAACGCGCGGCATTTGAACTGCTGAAGAACTGTGTTCGCCGCTTCCACGTCCGCTTCGTTGACGTAAACACCCGGCGCGGAAAGTGGGGTAAAGGCAAAACCGGCTTCCAGAGCATTTCGGTCGCCGAATACCTTCGCTTCGATCCCATGGGCGGCGAGTACGAATCGCAAATCGTGCGCTTCTACAGCATTTCTCGCCGAGTAGAGTCGCTTCATTGCGTCCATGGTGTTATCCCATCGCGATGGTACCGTGTTTTTCTGCGATTAACTGCTCGCGGCGAAGCTTCCGCCGAATCCACCAGTGCGGATCGTACGGCTCATCGATGATCGCCGATGGCTTGCCGAAGCCGGGAAGGTTGTCGAACTCTCCGGCTTCGATCGCGGCGCGGATTTTGTTTTCGGCGATGATCTGGATGGCGCGATCGGACAACAGTGAGACTGACATCGATCAATTTTAGCCACGGAGGACAGGGAGAACACTTTGAACACTAATAATCGCTAATTGTCGCTAATGTGACGTCATATGCTCCGCTGTTTCATCTAAGAATTAGTGATGATTAGTGTTCGTTTGCCTTGTCTTTCTCCGTGTCCTTCGTGTGTCCGTGGTGAATCACCAGTCACGCAAAATTTCGTCGGCGGCGTTTTTGCCGCAGGCGCCGAGGACGCCGCCGCCGGGGTGGCTGGCGGCGCCGCAGAGGTACAGGCCGCGGATGGGTGTGCGGTGGTCGGCCCAGCCGGCGACGGGACGGAAGCAGAACAGTTGGTGAGCGTTCATCGCGCCTTGCATGATGTTGCCGCCGGTGATGCCGAAGGTGCGCTCCAGGTCGAGTGGCGAGAGGACTTGGCAGTGCTCGATGGCGCGCGGCACGTTGGGCGCATATTCTGCGAGCACTTCGATGCAGCGGTCGGCGAACGATTGTTTGATGGAGTCCCACCCTCCCCTAACCCCTCCCGTCAAGGGTGGGGGACCGGAAGATAATGAATAAGGCGCGTATTGGATGAACATGCTGAGGATGTGTTTTCCCGGTGGTGCGATGGTGCGATCGACGCTTGTGGGCATCGTGATTTCGAGAATTGGCCGTTCGCTCGGGCGGCCGTATTTGGCGTCGTCGTATGCGCGTTCCAAGTAATCGAGTGAAGGTCCGATGTGCATGGTGCCGTGATGATGCGGGCCGACGACGCCCGGTGCATCGTTCATGCACGTGAAGCGCGGCGGCTCGGAGAGTGCGAGATTGATTTTGGCGGATGCCGAGGAGTAGTCGATTCGCGCGACGGCGTCGCGAAAGTATTCGGGCAGCTCTTCGGGAGTTAGGAGTTTTTCGAAAGTCAGATGGGCATCGACGCTCGATGCAACGACTTTCGCATCGAGCTGTGTGCCATCGTCCAATTGTACGCCAACGGCGCGGCCATTGCTGGTGAGTATATGTCGCACGGGCGCTTCGCGGCGGATGTCGGCGCCAAGATCGCTGCACGCGCCGGCGAGGGCCGTGGCAAGACCGCCCATGCCGCCTTGCACGTAGCCCCACACGCCGCGCGCGCCGCCGGCTTCGCCCATCACGTGATGCAGCAGCACGTACGCGCTGCCGGGGGAACTGATGGAGAGGAATGCGCCGATGATCGCATCCGTGGCGAGCGTGGCTTTGAGTACATCGGCTTCGAACCAGCGATCGAGGATCGGCCGGGCCGCGCCGGTGAGAAGCTCGACCGTTTGCGGCAGCTCTGCGCCAAGCTCGCGCATCGCCTTATACAGTGACCATAGTTTCTTGCCGTCGCGGATCCGTTTGCCGAGACCGATGTCGCGCCACGTTTCGGGAAGCGGCAGCGGATCGGGCGCCGACTGGCTGAGCACCGGTTCCAGCACGGCAGCTACGCGCTCCAAAAATGCGTTGTAGCGCGGATAGGCATCCGCATCGGTCACACTGAACTTGGAGATTTCTCGCCGGCAGAGGTCGACATCTGGACCTAGCAGCAGACTGCGGCCATCGGGCAGCGGGGTAAAAGATGATGGATTGCGCGGCAAGACGGTGAGGCCGTATTCTTTCAGCTTCAGTTCGCGAATGATCTGCGGCAGGAACAAGCTGATGACATAGGCCGCGGTGGAGACTTTGTAGCCGGGCCAAAGTTCTTCGGTCGTCGCGCAGCCGCCGAGCACGTGACGGCGTTCCAGAACGCACACTTTGTGACCGGCGCGGGCCAGGTAGGCGGCGCACACCAGACCATTGTGGCCGCCGCCAATGATGATGGCGTCGAAGCGAGATGGCGGCTTCATGCTGTGCGACTCCATTCGGAACGATTGGTTCATCCGTTCAATCTTGGGGCAGTTTTACAAACCCAGCGACTTCGCCGTGGCCAGCCAATAAAGCTCGCCGGCGCCGGTGACGACTTGTTCGGGAAACGCGATGGCGGCAATCGCGCCCTTGGCGAAGCGGATGCAGGCGGTGCCGTCGCCGATGAGGGCGGCGGCGAGGTCTTCGACATCGGGACTGTGACCGACCCAGCAGACGTCGCAGCCGCCTTGATCGTTGGTCCACTCGACGAGCGGCTTCAATTTTGAACCAGGTTCGAGCGCGTTTAGCTCATCGATTTTTGGTTTGGCGTTCACGTGTTTGGCGATGATCTCGGCGGTTTGCCGGCAGCGGGTATAGGGGCTGGTGGCGATGCGTTCTGGTTGGAAGCCGCGGTCGGCGAGTGTTTTTACGACTTGTTTGAATCGCTCGATTCCTTCGGGGGTGAGCTCGCGGAGCGAGTCGTCGGGCCAGCGTGGGTCGCCGCGGTCAGCGGCCCAGGCGTGTCGTGCGATGTAGATAAACATTGGGTGATTTAAGATTTTCAGATTTAAGATTTGAAACAAGGCAAGTCACTTTCTCGTGCCCAAATCTTAAATCTTCAATCCTAAATCTTAAATCCCCTACCTGCTTCGCCAGATCAGGTGGTCGTCGATGCCGAGTTCGCGTTGTTTGGCGGCGATATCTTTTTTGAAACGAGTGGAGTCGCGGTAGTAGCCGGCGGTTGGTTTCAGCTCGGGTAGATGGGCGCGCCAGAATTCATTGAAGGCCCGCATCGCCAGTTCGCGCAGGTATTTGGCGGCCATGGACGCGAGTGCCGTTGGCAAAAACTGCTCGCCGTTTACGCGGAATACAACGCGGATGCGCGAATCGGGTTCGCCCCATTCGTAGTGGCTTTCGGTATGGCTTTCGAACACCGGCTCGGTCCAGTGCTCGGAAAAATGGTGTTGCAGGACGGAGTTATAGAAGTTGCGTCCGCCGTGTTTGTCGCAGACGGCAAAAATCGGCGCGAGTTGCGAGGAGCGAGGCGCGAGAATTGGAATTGCATCAATGACTTCGCGCAGGAGGGCGACGGTGACGTGCGATAGGGCGGCGCCTTTGGTGCCGTAGTATGCGACCAAGTCGTTGAACTGTTGAGGAAAGACGAAGCGGGCGCGGACGAACAACGGTCGGATGCCGGCCGCATTGCATGCACGGGTGAAGCGGGGTTCGAGGCGGTCGAGTTCTTCGGTGGTGGCGTGGACGGGCAGCGGGCAGTTGAAGCGGTCGGGCCAACAAACTTTGTTGTGACG
>DASZZA010000408.1:0-3775 GCA_035545135.1 Lacipirellulaceae bacterium
TCGAGTTGTGCGTCGGGGGCCATCCCGCTTTGATATTCACCTGGATTGGTGCCCCCGGGTCGGCCACCCATTACTCCGCCGACCCAAGTTGCGTGTCGGTCTACCTCGCCCGCTGCTCCGCTGCTGGTTGGAATGTAGGCGACATGAGAAAGCGTCTCGTGGCCATTCCAAATGTAACCGGCCTCGATATTGGCCATCACCGAATTCGTTCCTGTGAATCCGTTGCCATAAAAGCGATCGGCGCCCAGCAGAGTGTTTAGATCGTAGGAGCCAGTAAACGGGCCTTGGACAGTTCCGGAGCCTGCCTGAAGGTAGATGTCGGAATCGGCCAGATCGTCGGCAACAGCCCATGCACAGCAATTAGCGGCTGAAAAAATCACCGCCCATGCAAAGATTCGATAAAAGGCAAGCCAGACAGCCTGCGCGCACCGACAGCCGCGCGGGGCGAAACGCCGAGTTTTCAAATTCATTAGAACGGCTCGATGGCTGAGGAATTGAGCGCGAAGCCGTGCGCGAAGAGAACCGGTTCCGGCCGCCAACCGTGGAGCCGGTGCGATTTGAATCAACTCAAATCGCAACGTTTATTCTACTTTCGCTTTCGGCCGGCTCAAGCAGCTAGATGGACAGGCGGGCAGATGGCGATAAAAAAGCACAAAAAGGCCAAAAATACCCCCTCGCCCGTAGCAAGTTTTCTACACCCGGCGATTCGCGCCTTCGGGTGCGCGACTAATGTTGCCTCGAAGAGGGCCGGCTGGATTTTGGCTACCCAATGCCGAAGATCTGTTCGACATTACCCCTCAGCACGCGTTTGCCAAGTTCAAGGGCTGCCGTTTCGGTCCAGCCGCGTTCAATGACAAATCGCTCGGCTAGGATCTTGGCGAGGATGCGTTTATACATCGCGAACTTCGGCAAGATGAATTCGAGCTTGTACGCGTCGCTGTAGTAGCCGATTTGTTTCGATTGGGGCACTGCTTCCAGGCGGGCAGCCGCATCGTGCTCAATGAATGCCGGCGTGTTGGAATACCACCAATGCCCATTCGTGACGACGTTCGGAAAAATCCAGGCGTAACTTACGAGCTCCTGGTTCGTCACGCTGGCCAGTACTGAAATGGGGAATGTCACTTGTGGAAATGCGTTGAAGAGTTCCTGATACTGGATCAGCGAGACGCGGCTATCGAAAAGGTCCTGGCCCTGATAAACACCCGCACGATAGACCGCGCGGTTGACGCCAATCATCAAATCGAACGGCAGCCCGAATTCGTCGCAGAACTCGGCGAGCATCCAAAATACGAAGTTTGCACACGTGATGACGTCTTTCTCGAACGACCGGTCTTCTCGCAAATAGACGTTATCAATACCACGTAGCACCGTATCGAGCGCTTTGTTAGCTTCGTCTCTGGAAATGCTTATCGGCGCGAAGGTCGGCGGCAGCGAGATTGCGCAGGCCCGCGCGCCTTTCGATGTGAAATGTTGAAACAGCTCTCCAATCGCGGTCCGCAGCGATTCGGCGTCGTGGATGTTCGTGCTGGTTGCTCGTTGGAGCCGTTCGCGGATGTCGCCCTTACTCAGATGAAAAACCAGGTCATCGGTTCGGAGGCACGGAATATAGCGACTCGTGTCAATGCCCTCGAGGGAATCGTCAAAGTTGTTAGTTAGAAAAATCGAATCGACTTTCGTGCGATCAAGGACCTGCTGCTCCCAGTTCGGTTCCGCCATTTTGCGTGCAGCGACGTCGTAGAGCGATTCCCAATTCGAAGGCGTCAAATCCTCGTCCGGCTGTAAATCGAAAAACGTCCGCGCCAGTTCGAGTAACCAGCTGTATTGAATCGTGTTTCGCAGCGGCTCAATTCGCTCCACCAGCCGGCCAACTTTCTCCTTCGGCGCTAGACCGGGCTCCTCGATTTCGGATCGCGGCATGCCGGCCGAATGGATTAGCTCGGTGTAGTAGTGGTAACCCAGAATGTCCACGAGCGATTTGGAAGCTGCCGACTTCGGATCGATGTGCGAATGCGGATCGATCAGTCGGATCGAGTCAAGCTCTGTGAATAAGCGGTCGCGGAGCTGATCGGACATGATTAGGTGTCAGGTGTGAAGTAGGGCCGACTTTCTTGTCTGCCAATGCCGTGTTACGGCAGACAGGAATGTTGGCCCCACGTTAAGTGCCAAGTGCCGGAAATGCGCGTCCGATAGCTGTCACCTGGTACCTAGCTTAACCTCGAAAACCTTCGTGGCAATCGATGCAGGCTTTGGACATTCGATTATTGGCTTGCTGGGCTTGCTCGTAATTGTCGGCGTCGACGGCCGCGGCCACATCCGACGCAGCTTGTCGCAAACTGCGGGCAAACTTGGCATAACTTTCATCATCCCAATACTCGTATCCTTCGTGGCCGATGATGTCGGCAATGGTCGCCGCAAGCTGGGCTTCGGTTTTTACGTCATCGCGATGCGCCGCGAATTCGGTCTTGGTGGCCAGCCATTTCGTGAGGCGGTCCTGGTGGGCGATGTTCAAGCGCTGCATGAGCGGCGGTCGGTCGGCCACCGTGGACCAATCGGCTCTTCGAACTGCGGTGGTGGTTTTCGGTCGGTTGCCAGCGATTAGATCGCCCAGATCTTGCCGTCGTTGGGCCGCTTCCTGAAACGTTTGGTCGCTTGCTGCTTTGCAGTTGTGCCCGGCGCGGGCGAAGGCGTCGCGAAGTCCGGGTGCCACGTCCTGCCAGCGGACTTCGCCATCGTACTCGGCATCGACGGCAAAAAGCGCTGCCAACACGCTGAAGTCTCGTCGACAATCCTTGAATCCGCCGCTCTTGAATTCGCTCGGTGATTTCGTCGCTTTGGCCAGCTCGGGACTAATCCGCTTGATTTCCGATTCGATCGTATCGGCGTCAATGAGCTTGGACCAGCCAGTGCCGGGCTTCGACTGGCCGGATGCCGATTTGTCTGCGTCGCGGCTGTTGGTCGCGACGACCTCAATGTGCTGAAAGTCCGGCCGCGCGCCGACAAGCTTGGCTCGCGCGTCGGGGTAGAAAACGTTCATCACATCCGGCGTCCATTTGGGTGGACGGGCAAACTTCTGCGGCCCGGATGGCGGCCTCGCAACCGAGAGCAGACCGCAACAAAGTGTCGCGGCAAGTGCCATTACTCGTAGAACATGGGACCGAAACTTGTTCAAGTTGCGCCTCTGCTGCAGTATCAATGCGACTCATTATCGGTCGCCAGGATGCACCCAGCAAGCGCCGCGCTACGGCGGCGATTTCCGGACCTAGCTGCCTCCCGGCGATCTGTGATACGTTAGCTCTGCCCGAAACCGTCCGTTTTAATTGTTGCACAACGTTCCATGCCATGAATCAACAGAAGCAGAATCACGCACTCGAAAAAGTTAAGTCGGCGGTAGCCAGCGGCAGCCTCAGCGCTTCTGCCGGCGAAAACATTCGCGCCTGGCTTACCGAGCCGCGATATGCCGCGTACGCCGACGAAGTCGCAGAACACATAACCGATGAAAAGTGGAAGCTGCTCGATGACGTGTTCTGGACCGTGATCCCATTCGGAACCGGTGGGCGCCGCGGCAAGATGTATCCGATCGGGTCCAATGCCATCAATGATCGCACTATTGGCGAAAGTGCGCAAGGGCTGGCCGCCTATGTCAAGGAAACGCTCGGCCCCGGCGCCCCCCTCTCGTGCGCGATCGGGCACGACACACGGCATCGGTCTGATCATTTTGCCCGCTTGTGTGCTGAGATTATGACAGCCGCAGGGTTCACAGTGTTCTTCCTGCAGG
>DASZZA010000409.1:0-19116 GCA_035545135.1 Lacipirellulaceae bacterium
CAATTCGATGTCGAGTTGACGCGTCTCGATCGCATTCGCATTTTCTCCGAACTTTACGAAGTGATAGCTACAAAAGGCTGGGCCTCCCGACCAAGTTTCAAAACACACAAGTGCTAGCTAGAAAAGGCTGCGCCTAACGCCCTATGCCTGCCCCCGCCAAACTCGCCCTCGAAGACGGCACCGTATTCACCGGCACTTCCATCGGCGCCGATGGCGAAGTCGATGGCGAAGTCTGCTTCAACACGTCGATGACCGGCTATCAGGAGATCCTCACCGACCCCAGCTATCGCGGCCAGATCGTCACAATGACCTATCCGCAGATCGGCAACTACGGCGTGAATGCCGAGGACGTCGAAAGCCAACGGCCGCAACTCGCCGGGTTCGTTGTCCGCGAGCACAGCCGCACGCAGAGCAATTTCCGCTGCGAGCAAAGCCTCAGCGAATACCTGGTGCAGCACGGCATTGTAGCTATCGAGTCGATCGATACGCGGGCCTTGGTCCGCCGGCTGCGTTCGCGCGGGGCGCTCAAAGGCGTACTCTCGACGACCGAGCTGGACGATGCCAGCCTCGTCGCCAAAGCCAAATCGAGCCGCGGCCTCGTCGGCCGCGACCTGGTGCGCGAAGTCCTCCCCGACCAACCCTTCGAATGGCAACAGCCCCTCAGCGATTGGACGTACCTGAAGAAGAGTGGTTCTAGGTCAGAGGTCAGAGATCAGGAATCTGACCTCCGACCTCCGACCTCTGACCTCTCAGCGGCGAAGCCGCACGTAGTGGCGCTGGACTACGGCATGAAGTGGAACATCCCGCGCCACTTGGTCGACCTCGGCTGCCGTGTCACTATCCTCCCCGGCACCGCCACCACCAGCGAAGTGCTCGCCCAAAACCCTGACGGCGTGTTCCTTTCCAACGGCCCCGGCGACCCCGAGCCGCTCGAATACGCCGTTACCACTATCCGCAACCTATTGGGCAAGAAACCAATCTTCGGCATCTGCCTCGGCCATCAACTGCTCGGTCTCGCCTGTGGCGCAAAGACGTTCAAACTCAAATTCGGCCACCGGGGCGCGAATCACCCCGTTCAAAACTTAGACATCGGCACAGTCGAAATTACGTCCCAAAACCACGGCTTCGCCGTCGACGAAGACTCGCTGCCCGCGCACCTGCGCATAACGCACCGGAGCCTGAACGACCACACGATCGAAGGCCTAACCCACCGCGATGTGGCGGCGTTCAGTGTCCAGTACCACCCCGAAGCCTCCGCCGGCCCCCACGACAGCCATTACCTCTTCCGGCGGTTCCTGAATTCGATGACCAAGGAGCACGCCGAATCGCCAGCCTGAAAGGCAAGTCAACCATGTACATGCGACTCGTCGGCACGTTCGTTGTTTACATCGCTGCTTCATGGTCGTTCGGCGCCCTTGCGGCGCCGCCCAAGGTGGTTAAGGCGGTTCCCGATAACGGGGCCGTCAACGTGGACCCCAACCTGAAGGAAATTCGCATTACGTTCGATCAGCCCATGGGCAAAGGCATGTCGGTCGTAGGCGGCGGCGACGAATTTCCCCAAGTGCAAGGCCGGCCCACCTGGGTCAACGACCGCACAATCGTCGTCCGCGTCAAATTGCAGCCGAGGCACGCTTATTGGCTGAGCATAAATAATGAGACGTTCAAGAACTTCACCAACCCAAATGGCGAATCGGCCGTGCCGTATCCGATCAAATTCCGCACTGGCACTGCTGAAAGCGTGAAGGGGCATGACTCGACGTCCGGAGGCAAGCCAGAACGGACCACGAATCGCCATGCCGTTGAACTGATGCGCACCGCGATCCGCGATCACTATTCTTACCGCGACCGGCTCTCGATCGATTGGGATGACCTGCTCGAAACCAACGAAGCCGCGCTAACCGACACGAAGACACCGACTGGTTTTGCGCAAGTGGCCGCCACATTACTTACCCAGGCCAAGGACAAGCACATCTGGCTGAAGGTTGGAGACGAAATCATCCCAACATACGTCAACCCTCCGGTTCCAAATGCCAACTACAAGCTTTTGCCGAAGTTAATTCCAAATTTCAAGAAGCACGGCCGGCTTGTCGCGAGCGGGCGCTGGAGCGATGGCATTGGCTACATCGCCATCACGACGTGGGATCGGGATAAATTGGAAGGCGGTGCCCCGGTCTTTGGCGCACTTAAAGACGTCGCCGACACTTCCGCGCTAATCATCGACGTACGCATCAATGGCGGCGGAGCCGAGCCCCTGGCACAAGAATTCGCCGGTTGCTTCACGAGCGAACCGCGACTCTACGCCCAGGACGTGTACCGCGACCCGAATAGTAACACCGGATTTACCCAGCCAAAGGAACGCTGGCTGCAACCGAATCGCAACTACCCCAAATACAAGGGGCGAGTGGCTGTGCTGAGTGGCCCAGCCGTTATGAGCAGTTGCGAGTCGTTTCTCTTGATGATGAAACAGGTGCCCCGAACCATCACCGTCGGCGCTCGTTCGCAGGGCAGTTCGGGCAATCCCAAGCCACACGATTTGGGCAATGGCGTTACGCTTTACCTCCCGTCGTGGAAGGATTTGACGGCCGACGGCCGCGAATTGGAAGGCGTCGGTATCGCGCCGGATATCGAAGTGAACACGTCAGCCGGCGACTTTCAAAACGCCGATCCTGTGCTCGATACGGCACTCGAGAAACTTCGCGTCGGAAAGGGGAAATGAAGCGCCTAGCGTGCCTTGTCCGCCAGCAGCGAAATGATCTCGATTGCCGCGAAAACCTTGTGCGGCGGATGGTTGGGCTCGTGGCGCAGCGAATGCCACACCGTTTGCGCACGCCGCAGATACTGCTGCCGCGATTCCTCCAAAGCAGACTCGCCGAGCTCATCCTGCGTTTTCTGCCAGGCCTCGGCTGCGCAGTCTAGTGCAACCGGGTCCCCTTCGATAGCGGCGAAAATCAAGTCGTCGAGCCATTCCAGTGTGGCGATTGGGTCGGGTCGCTGTTCCGCAGGCAGGTGTCGTGGCGGGTGCGACCAGCCGAAAGCTGTGCTTCTCCCACCCGTCAACGGGGCTGGCACGTTTCGCGGCGATACCGATTTGCCTAGTTGTTCATGGGGGGCCATTGAATACTCCGAGGTCGAAGCTGCTTTACCGCGAACGGCTGTAAAAACGGGTGACGACTCCGGGGTTGTTCCAGTTTTCGTCGAGCTCGGCCATCAGCCAGCCAAAGGGTTCAATGATGCCGCGCGGCTCGACCCGCAGCGGAACTGGTTGTCGCCGGCCATAGCTGTCGCGGTATGCGGTCGCGCCTGTCATCGAGCAGGCGAAAACCTCATGTCGCGGAAACCGGGAGCGGCAATCGTTCCATAGCGCGGCAGCATGGGCCTCGGCAAACTCGCGCGGGTTGTCATGCAATCCATCGCACCGGTCGGCTTTGGTGAGCACGAGCGCCAGTGGCCGCCGTTCCTGGCCGCGCTTCCGCCACGAGCCTTCGCCGCGCAGCTCGTCGATTAGCGACAGCAGTTTGAGCGCGACAAAGTCGTGCGAATGGTCGCCTGCTTGCAGCAAATCGGCATCCGCCAGCACCATCACACCTGCTGCCTTTGCCAATAGCGACCGAATCGCCGGATACCGTCCAGCTCGTTCGGTCTCGACGACCAACGATTCGCCCGATATGTCGGGAATTACCAGCTCCAATGGCCGACGTCGCCGACGGCAATTGAATTGACAATGCACCCAGTGCCAATGTTCGGGAGTGGTAGGTGTTTTTTCGGGAAACCAGCCGGTTGCCAGTGCGGTCGTCGTCGTCTGCTGTAACGAGATCGACATGGGGCCGCGTGCGGTCGATCGCAAGAGGCCAACATGCCGTGTCAGCATGTCCATCAACAGTCCGAGATACACGGTCTTGCCGGCGCCGCTCGCGCCGATGACCGCGATCATTTGGGGCCGCCGCTTCGCCGCCTGCGTATTGTGGGCGAGAGACATCGGCGCCGAGCAATTGCGGCAACGCGCCGCCGAGCAACAGTTTTCATGGTCGCACACCAAGCATGCGATGGGCGCAGCTTGCTCCGCAAGCAGATACGTCTCGAGTGGAATTTGTGCCAGATGAGTCTGAGTCATAGTAGAATGATTCGCGATACATGACGATTTTTTGGTCCAGAATTGTTTATTGAATTGCCTCAACAGGTTCGGCAATAGCATCTTCAGCCGATTTGGCTTCCGACAGTTGTGTCTCAGCATCCGTATTTTCCGGTGTTTCTAAGTCGCTCATCGGCAGCGCAAGGCGAAAGCTGATGTTGCGGCGACGAGCCAGCGCGTGGTCACCGCTTTGGTAGTGGCAAGTGGCTTGGTTTTCGAAGTAGGTATCGAACGCGCCGCCCCGAATGCTGATCACGGATTCGGAGACATGCAACGTAGGGTCGCCGGTTTCGGCCAGTGGCGTGGAGGTCCATTCCCACACGTTTCCGATCAGCTGATGAATACCGCCCACGCTCGTGCCGCCAGGGAACTCGTCGACCGGCACCGGCGCGTTATGCCCGGAGCCGTACAAATGGGCCCGCCGCACGTCGAACGACTCGCCCCATGGGTAACGGCGTTGTGCCACGCGGCCGGGCGCCGATTCAACGGGCCACGCTGCCGCTTTGGTCCATTCCGCGTCGGTCGGCAATCGCTTGCCAACCCAGCGGGCGTAGGCGGTCGCCTCGTACCAACTAACGCCGACAACGGGCAGTCGCTGATCACCGGCTGGATATTGGCCGTCGCTCCAGAATCGGGGGCCGGGCGCGCCCGTTTGATCGACGAAATCGAGCAGTGCCGGTAAGGCTTCTTCGTGCCAATACTCCAGTTCCTCATATCCGCCCGCGTCGACGAAGCGCTGATAGTCAGCATTGGTCACGCAGAAACGATCCAGATAAATCGGTGATACGGATACCAGATTGCGCCGGGCCAATTTGGAGTCGATGTCGGTCTGTCCACATGCGGAACTCGACAGTTCGGCAAGTTGGCCGATAAGCACATTGCCCGCCGGCACCAAGGCCATTGCTTCGTCGAGCTGGCGAATGGCTTTCATCACCTGGAATTGGGTGAGATGCTGTTTGGTCTCCGGCCGGAGCATCAGCGCATAGCGGCCGTTAGCGAGGAGTTCGTCTACCAGTGCGTCGGTACTGTGGGGAGCTGCCGCTCGTCGGGACGATCCTATGAGCGGGGCGTGTTCGTTCACAGCCGATCGTTCACTCGCGTCTTCGCGAGCGACATGATCGCCTGGAACACGCTCGTGTTTAGTGTTCTGCTGTGAATTGCTTGAATTCGCCGTTGCCGAATCCGTCCAAGCCCGTCGGAACATGAAGCATAAGAGGGCCGCGCCGATGCCGAGCAAGTTCGAGTTTTTCCATACGAAGCCGCAAATAAACACGGATGCCGCGATTGCAGCGATCGACCATTGCGAGAGCAATCGAACGGAGTTTGGAGACGGTTTCCGTAATTTCATGGCGTGCTACCTCGGCTTGCTAGCGGCCCGCCGCTCGATGGCGCGCTGTTGGCGCAATTTGCCAAATTGCTCGACGATCGAACCGAGCACCGGATTTTGTCGCTGTGGGACGTGGCCGTCTCCACCGCTCGACGCGGCAGCTTTCGCCGCAGCCTTTGCTGGAAGCGTTCTTGGGGCGACCGCAGGTGGCGCCTCGACCTCGAGCGGCTCCTCTGCTTCCGGCGTATCGACCTCGCGTTCGAGCACTTCGCGCAGTTGCCGCAGCTCTTCAGCCCATTCGGAACGTTCCTGCTCAACTTCACACTTGTGCTCGTCGAGCGCGGCCTTGAGTTCGCGTTCTCGTGCTCGGGCCAACTCCAGCTCGGTTTGTACTTCCGCGCGACGATTATCCAACGCGCGAAGTTCTTCTGTACGATTCAACAACAGCGTAGTGAGTGCAGTGATTTTTTCACGAGCCGCGTTCAGCTCAGTTGCCATCGCCGCGGATGATTCGGAGTGGGTCTGGTCTGCGGCGGCCCGGCTGCGTTCGAACTGCTCGCGTGCCGCCCGCAATTCGTCCCGTTCCCGCACGAGCTGCTGCTGCCAGCCGTCGAGGTGCGATTGGTAGGCCGAGAGCGCCGCGATCGATTCGTTGAGTTGCGCGTCGAGCGAATCCCGCTCGGCATTCCAAGCGCGAAACGTTTGGCGAACCTCTTCGCTGCTTATGGGTAGAGCGACAGTCATGCAATGCGATGTGCGTATGGCAGCGGTGTGCGCCCGATGAACGTGTGCTCAGCACTGCGTGCCCAGTTGAAAAGACAACCAGAAAAGGATTGGCGGGTGCGGTATCTCACCACAAACGGTGACGATTGCACCTACCATTGAAAAGGTAGGTCAGCCCTGTGGCATATGCAAATTGATTGGGGCAGGAATCGCGCGGTAGGGCGTGCCGGAAAATCCGATCCAACCGATGCCTCCGTACCCGACTTTCGGGGTCGAGGATAATTCGGCTCGCCATTGTTCAGCCGTGACGCACGAAGATGTCGTATACCGAAAGGGCGATTTCCACGAGGAACAGCGCCACGATGTACCATTCGAGCCGGGAGCTGCGGCGCTTCTGAAGCAGGTCGAGGGTGGTGCCGACAGTGCGCGAGATGAGCTCCAGCTTATGATCCAAAATGGTCATGCGTTCGCGAAGCTCGAACTCATCTTCCAGCCGCAGATAGAGCTGCTCCAGGTCGGGCCGGTCCCAAAGGATTTCTGGCCGATCAATGACTTCCACACGGGCCACCATCTTCTGTTCGTTGAGGAGTGCCTGGCCGATGTGGCGCAACATTGGGCGCATGTAGCGGCCGGGCCGGCCCGATCGTTCCAGTTGCACGGCGAACGGTTCGATGCGATCGAACGTGCCGGCGATATCCCGTTCGTACTGCGCCAATGCAACCGATTTGGCGAGCGCGGCCGCAACCACTTGCAGGCGTTCGGTCGAGGCATCCTTTACAACCACCGCGCCGCCTTCGACACCCTCGCGCGCTTGCGGGTTGACCGTGATGCGAACTTCTTCCGTTTCAGGCCGCTCGTAGATCTGAGAAACGAGCGGAAACAGTTGGCGAAGAAATCGCTGCTTGGCGTCTTCGGTCACATCGAAAAACACGGCCGCACCGTACCGGTACAGCACGGTTATTCCGCCTCCTTCGATCCCGATGGTTGCGGGCTGCTGCGCAAAAATTCGCTGCGACTGCACGAGCGAGCGCAGGTTGATCTGTTCACCCACATACACCGCGTGCGCTAGAAAATTAGAATGGGTGAGTGCGATAGGAACGGGACGATCGCCGGTCGACATTGAAGCGGCCTCCCATTTTCGGCGGTTAGAACTCCGCGTTTCCCGGTGTGCGGGGGAAGGGAATCACGTCGCGGATGTTGGCCATGCCGGTGACGAATTGCACCATCCGCTCCAAGCCCAGGCCAAAGCCCGAGTGCGGCACGGTGCCGAAGCGGCGCAAATCAAGATACCACCAGTAGTCGGCCGTGTTGAGGCCTTGCTCTTGCATGCGACGTTCGAGCACGTCGAGGCGTTCTTCGCGCTGGCTGCCGCCGATGATTTCGCCGACGCCGGGCACCAGCACGTCCATCGCGCGCACCGTTTTGCCGTCGTCGTTGACCCGCATGTAAAACGGTTTGATGGCGGCTGGGTAGTCGTGCAGGATGAGGGGCTCGCCGAACTTCTCCTCGGTGAGATAGCGCTCATGCTCAGCTTGCAGATCGTGGCCCCAATCGGCAGGAAACTCGAAGGTTTTTCCCGAGGACTCTAGGATCTCGATCGCCTCAGTGTAGCTTAGCCGGCGGAAATCGCGGTCGACGATGTGCTGGAGGCGCTCGACTACGGTCTTATCCACATGTTGCGCGAAAAGTTGCATGTCCTCCTGGCAGTCGACTAGGACGTCGCCGCAGATTCGCTTCAAGAAACGCTCGGCGAGCGCCATGTTGTCTTCGAGCTCGAAGAAGGCCGCCTCGGGCTCGACCATCCAGAACTCAGCGAGGTGCCGCGTCGTGTTGGAATTCTCCGCCCGAAATGTCGGCCCAAACGTGTAGATTTTGCCGAGGGCGGTCGCGTAGATCTCGCCTTCGAGCTGGCCAGAAACGGTGAGGTATGCTGGCCGATGGAAAAAGTCCTGGGAATAGTCAACGTTTCCCTTGTCGTTTCGCGGCGGATTGGCTGGCTCGATGGTCGTCACGCGGAACATGGCACCCGCGCCCTCGCAGTCGCTCGCCGTGATAATGGGCGTGTGCAGATAAAGGAAGCCTTCCTCGTGGAAGAAGTCGTGAATTGATTTGCAGATGCGGTTCCGTACGCGGGCCACCGCACCGAACGTGTTGGTGCGCGGCCGCAGGTGGGCCCATTCGCGAAGCTTTTCGAATGAATGCCGCTTCTTCTGGAGCGGATACGCTTCGGGGTCTGACCAGCCGTGCACGACGATTTCGGAAGCGTGAACCTCGGTGGCCTGCTCTTTGCCGCCGGAAGCTTTCACGTCGCCGCGCACGGTTACGCTGCATCCCGGCGAAAGCTGCTTCACCTCGGACTCATAATTCGGCAACTTCGCATCAGCGATGATCTGGATATTGGCAAGGCACGAGCCGTCGTTGAGCTCCAAAAAACTGAATCCGCCCTTGGAATTGCGCCGCGTGCGTATCCAACCTTGGAGGGTGACTTCCCGACCTATGGCTGTTGGCTTTCGCGTTTCGCGAACGGAGAGCTTAGCCGGATTATTCGGTATCACTTCCATGTGTTTCGCTGCGCAATTTGCGAATGGCTAGCAATTGAAATAAGGAATCGCTATCCTTGGACCGCTTGATGTGCTCTTTAACGCGAATTAAATCTTCTAAACCTATCGTGCGAATTTTCAAATCGCCGACTGGGTAACTTTCGCTCCCCGGCAACATCGCCTCGTATGGCCCATGGGGCTCGACCCAGC
This sequence comes from Lacipirellulaceae bacterium, assembly GCA_035545135.1. Lineage (GTDB taxonomy): Bacteria > Planctomycetota > Planctomycetia > Pirellulales > Lacipirellulaceae > JABDGM01. The sequence goes on from DASZZA010000409.1 coordinate 8,930, forward strand.
CAAGGAAGCAGGACCGAATCGTGTATTGAAGGTATAATTATTTCCGAGCGCGAGTGCGGGAGCTTCCAGGACGATGGGCAAATCGGGCGGTGCTCCTCGCAATGTCGGCTTCAGTTCCTGGAGCGCATTAGCAAGGCGATTCAGATTCTCTCCGGTTCGACGGTAGCATATATCGATGTCGTAGGTGATTCGCGGACTTCCCATCAGGATTTCCGCCTGTCCGCCGATCACAAGAAACTCGACGCTATGTCGCGTAAGTTGTTCGGCGATCTGTTCAAGCTCACTTTCGCTTTGCGTCGGCTTCACGCTTTCGTCGGCCATATTCGAGCAACCTTAGCGCGCTGTGTTTTGCCCGGTCACCGCGAAGCAATCGTTCCTTTGGAGTCAGCTTAAGATTCTCGCGGATCAACGATAGGTCCACGCCGTTTTCATCCTGTTCCCCGTACCAGAGCGGGTCCGTCGAGAACCACGGCGTGCCTTTGGTCGAATCTTCCATTGCGACTAATTATAGGCGATTTCGGAATGGGAAACTATTAGCCCCGAAACCACGGTTAGCTGACGATCGCATCCGCTTCGATTTCAATCATTGCTTCGGCGTCGATCAATTTCGCGACTTCAACGAAGGTCGTCGCGGGGCGGATGTCTTTGAACACCTCGCCGTGCATGCGGGCGACTTCCTCCCATTTGCTCACGTCGGTGACGTACATCCGTGTGCGGATGACGTGCTCCAACTTGCCGCCGAGCGCTTCGATGGCCGCCCGGATGATGGCGAGTGATCGGGCCGTTTGCTCGCCGACCGCCTTGGCATACGTGCCATCGTGGTTGATGCCGACAGTGCCCGTCACCGCGATCTGGTTGCCACTGCGGACGGCGCGGCTGTAGCCCATGATCGGCTCCCATTTCGAACCGCTCGAGGCATAGCGGCGGCCAGACCGCTCATCAATCGTTATTTTGACGTTCCTTGGCGCCATGTTTACTTGGACCTCGTTTTGGTCGGGAAAAACGCCAACGGCACTCAGCACGATCCACCTCGCCAATGTCATACTCAGCTGTGCGCCTCCGCGTTCATCCCGCGGTTTACAGATTTTCAGTGAATTCCCTGCGAGGCCAACCAGCGCTCGGCGTCGAGTGCCGCCATGCAGCCGGTGCCGGCCGAGGTGATTGCCTGGCGATAATAATCGTCCGCAACGTCGCCGGCTGCAAAAACGCCTTCCACGCTCGTAGCGGTACGGAACGGTTTGGCCCAACGGATGTAGCCCTTGTCGGTCAGCTCGACTTGGCCATTCAAAAATGCCGTGTTCGGAGTGTGACCGATGGCGAGAAAGACGCCACTGGCCGGCAGCTCACGCTTTCCCTCGCCGACGGTGCTGCCAAGCCGGACGCCGGTGACACCTTCCTTGTCATTGCCGAGAACCTCCTCCAGTGTTTGATTCCATTCGATGTGGATCTTGGGATTAGTCGTTGCCCGCTCCTGCATGATCATGCTGGCCCGCAGCTTATCGCGGCGGTGGACCATGTGAACCATTGAGGCGTACTTGGTGAGGTAAGTGGCCTCTTCGACGGCCGAGTCGCCTCCACCGACAACGATCAGCGGCTTGTTGCGAAACCGCGGCAGAGCGCCGTCGCAAACCGCACACGCACTCACGCCACGATTCTTGTAGGCCTCCTCAGAAGGCAGCCCCAGATAATTGGCCCGCGCGCCGGTGGCAACGATCAACGCGTGAGTTTCGTGTGAGTTGCCTTCGCGGCTCCGCACGACGAACGGCCGGCGCTGCAGATCGACTTCCACCACATCGTCGGTGACGATTCGCGTGCCGAAGTTGAAGGCCTGTTGTCGCATCAACTCCATCAGTTCGGGGCCGGTGACGGCGTGCTTTTGTTCGATCACGTTCATGAACTCGAGGCGTTCCCGCTCGATGGATGTTTGCAGGAAATGCTTCAAATCGCCGGCTGGGAAGCCGGCGTAGTTTTCCACCTCGGTCGTCAGGGCGAGTTGCCCCAACGGAAGCGTGCCCGCCAATCGATTCTCTTCCGTGATTGCACCCTCGAACACAAGCGGCTTCAGTTCTGCGCGGGCCGCGTAGATGGCGGCCGACCAACCGGCTGGACCGCTTCCAATGATGATTACGTGTTCTGCCACTGATACTCCTCTTCGTGAAATTCTGGCTGACGGGCAGAATTATAGGATGTCGGGCGATCAGGTCCAACAGTGTAGTGATCTCGTTCCGCTAGATGTGATTTCCTCTTGCGGATCAAGTGGGCGACAGTCGTCTTGCTCCATCTGCGCGCCGCCGTTATCGTGAATTTGGAGAGTCGGCACCATCAGAGGGGAAATCTTACATTGAATTCGCTTTGGCTCATCGTCGGTTCGTTGGCCGCTTTCGCCGTGGCTTATCGACTGTATGGCGCGTTTCTGGCCGCGCGCGTGGCCGTGCTCGATGACAGGCGCCCAACGCCAGCATATCGTTTACGTGACGGGGTCGATTATCATCCCACCAATAAATGGGTGTTGTTTGGGCATCACTTCGCTGCCATTGCCGGCCCGGGACCGCTGATTGGACCTGTGCTCGCGGCGCAATGGGGATTCGCGCCGGGATTCATTTGGCTCGTAATCGGGGCCTGCCTGGCCGGCGCCGTTCATGATTTCGTCATTCTGTGGGCATCTGTGCGGCAGCGCGGTTTGAGCTTGCCGAAAATCGCGCACGAAACGATCGGTCCGGTTGCTGGCGTAACCACCAGCATTGCTACGCTGTTCATCATCGTATGCACTTTGTCGAGTGTTGGAATTGTCGTCGTCAACGCACTGAAGGGCAGTCCGTGGGGGATGTTTACGATATTGGTGACGATACCAGCTGCGTTATTGACGAGCTTGTGGATGTACAAGATTCGGCCGGGGCACGTCGTCGAGGCGTCGGCGATCGGTGTGGTCTTCGTGTTGGCCGGTGTATTTGGCGGGCAGCTGTTTGCTGATTCTTCGTGGGGGACTTACTTGAAGTTCGCGCCCGATACACTAAAGATCATGCTGCCGGTATATGCCGCGATTGCCTCGATCTTGCCGGTTTGGGTATTGATGTGCCCGCGCGATTATCTGTCGAGCTACATGAAGATTGGCGTAATTGCGGTGTTGGCGGTCGGTATTTTCGTTGCCCATCCACAGCTGAAAATGCCGGCGACAACGCCCTTCATCTCGGGCGGCGGGCCCGTAATTACGGGCCCCGTGTTGCCGTTCGTTTGCATTGTGATTATGTGCGGCGCGATCTCAGGTTTTCACGCGCTGATCGCATCCGGCACGACGCCCAAGATGATCGAAAAGGAATCAGATATCCGTCCTATCGGCTACGGCGCGATGGTGGTCGAAGGCTTTGTCGCGGTGACTGCATTGGTTGCCGCCTGTGCGCTCGAGCCGGGTGACTATTTCCTCATCAATGCGGATCAAACGAATCCGGCGCTGCATGCCAGCTACGTCGAAATGACAAGAACTCCGGCCATCGAGCTTGGATTCAATCCGCAGCCCCGCGACATCAAGATGTTGGAACGTGAAACCGAGGAAACGCTGGCCAACAAGCCGGGCGGCGCCGTGACGCTCGCCGTAGGCATGGCAAAGGTGTTTTCCAGCGTGCCTGGCATGAAGGCGCTGATGGCGTATTGGTATCACTTCGTCATCATGTTTGAGGCGCTGTTTATTTTGACATTGCTCGAAACGGGCACGCGCGTGGCCCGGTTTGTATTCCAAGAGGCGTTTACCAAAGTTGGCGCGGAAGAAGGCTTGGCCAAGACGCCGGCGACTGACTACGCGACAAATTTGAGTAACGATGTGAAATCCAAGCAAGTCCTGCGGCGTCCGCACTGGGGACTGAATATTCTCATGAGCGTAATCGTGTGCGCCGGCTGGGGATACTTGCTGTATATGGGAACGCTCGACACGCTTTGGCGGATGTTGGGAATTGCGAACCAACTGCTGGCAACCATCGCGCTAGCCGTTGGCACGACCTACTTATTGCTGCATGCTCCGAAACGCCGATACGCGTTGTGTACAGGAATACCGTTTGTGTTCGTGTTTGTTACGGTCATGACAGCCGGCGTGATGAGTATCCGGTGGTGGTGGGTGAACGATATTCCCGCAGCGCCGCCCGAGAAGGTATTTCTGCTGAAGCTTTTGTGCTTCCTTGCGTCCGCGATGCTGTTGATGACCGTCTTGATCACGGCCGACGCGGTGCGCCGTTGGATTGCAATTGTTTCGGGTCCAGTCGAGGCGCGAGAGGCAGAGTCCGCTGTTCTTTCCTAGCCTGCGCCGGTGCCCGGATGCGTAGGTCAGGCTACGCCTGACGCTTCCTAAATTTGGTCTGGCACAGCCCGTCCGAGGTGAGGGCGTCACGTGTTGATGAGGCCGACGACTTGGATCGCTTTGCGACCTTTGAAAGCGCCCGCCTTGGCGTGAAACTTCGGTCTCCCTTCGATGGAGACAACCAGCGGCCGCTCGACGTCCATCTCCGTCGCGATGATGTCGCCCACGCGCAGTCCGATCAGGTCGGACGTTGAAATATTAGTCTCCGCCAGGTCGACGACGACCTCGACGAGCGCCTCCTTCAACTGGCTGCTGATTTGCTTAATGTTCTCCGGCGTGGCCGTTTTCTTGCCGTAACTGACCCAGCTATTCGATGAGAGTCGGGTGCTGATGCGTTCGATCGCATTGAATGGAATGCAGAAATTCATCATGCCGCGGGCATCGCCGATCGACAGTTCGAAACTGATGAGCACCACGACCTCGTTAGGAGGCACGATCTGCACCAATTGCGGATTACTTTCCACGCGGTCGATTGACAGGTCCAGATCGAGCACGTTTTCCCACGCCTGCTTCATTTCTTTGCAGAACAGGTCGGTGATCCGGGCGACCAATCGCAGCTCGATTTCCGTGAGCGGCCGCCGCACAACGGTGGCCGGATCGCTACCGCCGCCCAAAAGCCGATCGATGATCGGAAACAAGAGCGACAAGTTGATGTCGAGGATCAACTGACCCTCGAGCGGGGCGGCGTTGATCAGGTTGAAGCAGGTCGGGTTTTCCAGGCTGAATACGAACTCGCTGTACGTTAGCTGGTCGACACTCGTCAGCTTCAGCTCAACGATTGTACGCAATAGTGCGGAGAGAGATGCCCCGAAGTTGCGGCCGAATCCTTCGTGCATCGTTTGCAGTGAGCGCATCTGTTCCTTGCCTACGCGCTCCGGCCGTTTGAAATCGTAAGGCGAGATCTTGTCGCGATACTTAATGCGGCTCGTGGCAGCCTCGGCGAGCACATCCGGCTCGCGACTATCCATCGCGCTGAGCAAACTTTCGACTTCCGCTTGGCTAAGAACGTCGCCGCTCATGCTGCCTCCTTGCAGGTGAGAGATGAGAAGTTAGAGACCGGACGTCGAGACGCAAAGCCGAAAGACTCGCATTTAATCTGACCTCTGACCTCCGACCTCTGCTCTCTACTCTCGCACCTGTCCGTTTCCATGGACTACATATTTGTAACTGGTGAGTTCTTCCAATCCGCAAGGCCCACGGGCGTGGAATTTATCGGTGCTGATGCCGATTTCCGCGCCGAGTCCGAATTGTCCGCCGTCGTTGAATCGTGTGCTGGTGTTGATCATTACGGCCGAACTATCGACACGAACCGCGAAGTGCTGAGCCGCATGTTCGTCGCTTGTCACGATCGCGTCTGTATGCTTGGACCCGTATTTGTTGATGTGGTTGATGGCTTCATCCACGGAGCCAACGACTCGCGACGAGATTACTGGTCCCAAAAACTCGGCTGCGTAATCGGCATCAGTTGCCGGCTTAGCTTGTGGGACTAGCTCACAGGTCCGTTCGTCGCCACGGATCTCGACGCCGCGTCTTGTTAATTCCTTGCCGATCACAGGCAAAAACTCGCCCGCTACGTCGGCATGTACAACGAGCGACTCGGCCGCGTTGCATACGCCCATTCGTTGACATTTACTGTTGACCACGATTAGTCGGGCCATATCGAGGTCGGCTGCTGCGTCGACATAGACGTGGCAGTTACCTGTGAAGTGCTTGATAACCGGCATCTTCGCTTCCGCAGCAACACGGCGGATTAGACCTTCACCCCCGCGCGGAATAGCCACGTCGATGTATTGCGGCATCGCCAGGAATTTGCCCACCGCTGCGCGATCGGTCGTGCTTACGAGCTGCACGGCGTCTGGCGGGAGTCCGACGTCTTCGGCGGCTTCACTCAGCAGATCGACGATCGCCCGGCTGGAATGAATGGCTTCTTTGCCGCCGCGAAGAATGACTGCGTTGCCCGACTTCACGCAAATCGCGGCCGCATCGGCCGTCACATTGGGTCGCGACTCGTAAATGAAAAATACCACGCCGAGCGGTACGCGCACTTTGTCGATGCGCAGGCCGATCGGCCGATTTATCGTCCGGATAATCTCACCAATCGGGTCCGGCAAGTCGGCAACTTGTTCCAATCCGACGGCGATTTCCTCGATTCGCTTTTGGTCGAGCCGCAACCGATCGATCGCCGCGTCGGAGAGCCCGTATCCGGGCGCTTCTGTCAAATCACACTCATTCGCTTCAGTGATCCGGCCTTCGTGCTCACGCAGCAGTTTGGCCGATCGATGTAACCAATTGTCTTTGGTCTGCCGACTGACGGTCGCCAATTCGATGGAGGCTTGCTTGGCGCGCGCCGCGACCTCGGCGCAATACTTATCGAGGTTAAGCTCTGTCACCATCGCCATGCTTCAACCACCTCGTTCTCACGCTCCGGGTGGAAACACAAGACATCGACGCTCTGCGTCGAACCCATTAAGTATCCGCAATATCAAAAGTTGGGTCAATGTTGGCCAGCCGGCCCGACGCTGGTAGGTCTCGCCTTTCCCGGACTGCATGCACTGAGTCAGGTAAAGCCCGACCTATGATCCCAGCCCACCAGTCGACTGGAACACGGTTAGTGCTTCCCGGACTGCTCGCACGTCGTGAACACGGACAACTTGCACGGCCTGTACGGCAAGTGCGAGTGCGCCGCCGACCGTTGCGCTCGTGAGGTCGGCGTTTCGGTCGCCGATGAGTTTACCGAGATATCCTTTGCGCGAATGGCCGACAAGCAGGGGGCAGCCGAGTGTGTGCAGCTCATGGCAGTGTCGCATGAGCGTAATGTTGTGTTCGTGTGTTTTGCCAAAGCCGATGCCCGGATCGAGGCAAATGCTCTCCAGTTCGATGCCAGTGGCCACTAGACTATCACGTCGGTCGCGCAGATACTTGCGCACCTCAGCGACGACATCCGTGTAGGTAGGATTGTCCTGCATGGTTTGCGGCGTGCCTTGCATGTGCATCACGCACACGCCAGCGCCGGTCTCTGCCGCCAGCCCAATCATTGCGGGATCGCCACTCAGACCGGTAATGTCGTTGATTATCTCGGCGCCGACGTTGATCGCCGCGCGGGCCACAGTGGCTTTGCTTGTATCAATCGAAATCGGAATCTGTACGCGAGCGGCGAGCTCTTCAACGACTGGCAGCACGCGCCGCAGCTCTTCGTCGGTAAGAACTGGTTCCGAATACGGCCGCGTGCTCTCGCCGCCCACATCGAGTAGATCGGCTCCTTCCTCGACCAATTGTAAGCCGTGATCGATCGCTGCCCGGTGATCGAAAAATCGCCCGCCGTCCGAAAAGCTATCGGGCGTCACATTGACAACGCCCATCACGAGCGGCCGCCGAGGAAATTCGATGGTTCGCGTCCGAAGTTTCCAGCGTGATGCGCGGTCGTGAATTGGATTGGGTCGCATCAATTCAGACTAGTCGGATAGCAGCCGTGTGGCCACCCAGGCCGGCACATGCGTTACGGTAATCGATTGGCCCAGAAATCGGCGTGGCCGCAGACGCTAAATGGCCCCGTATCCCGCATTCGTCATCCTTTCGTGTCACCACGGCGCTTCCATCGTGCCGACAATCTGCTGCGCCAACCGCTGAATCGCCTGTTGCTGGGAGGTGGCGACCGACTGGCCGGCCTCGGGGATTAGGTTGCTCGTCTGGCTGATCGCCAACAGCTCGGCCGGGACGGGGATCATTTGCGCCGGCACGACCGGCAGTCGCCGCCGGTTGATCCAATTTACCTCGGCCCGCAACTCGGTTTCTGAAACGCGCGGGTCACTGAACGCGTTCTCAATAATCCGCCTCCTCGTGTCCGTCATCAAGCGGACAGTCAGAACGCTATCTGCGTCGGGCGTGCTGACGACCTTGTAAGGCGTTTTGAGTTCGATTTCCTTTACGACCGCTTCGGTGAGCCGCTCGCCCAGATCGCGGCGATAGCTGTCCGATTCGATCATCGGCACGTAAACGGTGGCCACATCGGGTGCGTAGAGCGAATCGGCGCCCACGTGATAGCCGATGCAGCCGGCAAAGAGGACCCATTGCAAATTGAGAATTGCAAATCGCAAATTGCAAATTGGATAGGGCCGGATATGCATACGAAAGCGGGAGCACCTATTTGGTCGTCGTCTCAGGAGCGGCACTGCCGATCTTGGTATCGCCACTATCAGGCGCCGCGGCCAGGCGCGTGTCGCCGTGTTGTAGTTCTGGAATTCGTGCGACGCGGGCGCGCTCACGGCTTTCCGGCAGATGATCGACGATGAATCCGAGCGGCTTGGCCGGTGATGCTGGCTCGCCTTCGATTTTCGCGACGCGATCGCGTGATATCTTTGCTAGTTCAGTGTCCGGGTATTTTTTGATCACTTCAGCGTAATAGAGGCGAGCCGCGCCGTAATCCTTCTTCTTGTCGTAATACGCTGCCATCCGGTAATCGCGGTTGGCAATTTCTCGGTTGACTTCAGCTTCGGTTTGCACAAGTCGCTTTTTGTCCTGGGGGTTAAGCCGGTCGGCATACTGTGAGTTCAATTCCTTCACGAGCTTTTTGGCTTCTTCCAGCGGAGTGCCATCGTAGTCTTCGCCCTGATATTTGCCGAGCTTGGCTCGCAATCCGAGCAGATGGGCCTCGAACTGAAACTCACTTCGTGGATATTCGCGGCGCAATAGCGTGTAATGGTAATCTGCGTCGTCGTAGCGGCCCTGCTCGAAATAGATGTTGGCTGTGGCCATGATCGCGTCATCCGCGCGCGGGCCGGTCGGATCGTTGAGGCGAATGCTGTCGTAGGTCTTGATGGCATGACCCAGCGTGTCGAACCAGGGGCGCGTCTTGTCCCAAACATTTGGCGTCAGCGAATAGTGGGGATAGTGCTGATCGTATTGTTCCCAGTAGCGGGCGATCTTCCATTCGCGATCGATTACCTGGTCGAGGTAGCGCGTATTGGAATATGCTTTGACGAGCGCATCGTAGGAATCGCGGGCCTTGATATACCGGTCGTCGAAGAAGTAGCTCTCGGCCAGCATGAACATGGCGTCTTGATGGATGGACGAATGGGGTCCGCGGGAAACGGCAGCACTAAACTTCTCCGCGGCCGCTTTGTATTTCTTTTCCCGGAACAGTTGATCACCTGCCGTGTAGTCTTGCCGAGCGATTTGCTCGTTCGGGCCCAGGCCGACAGCTGTCTTCACCTTGTCGTATCCGACGCGCGGATCGAGGGCTGGGATGAGTCCCGTATCGTTTCTAACTTCGCCTGCCTCGATGACGCGCTCCGTCGATACCGGTCCTTTCATCGGCCGGCCGTCACCGTCAAAATAGCCGTCGACACCGGGCACCTGGTAGCCCTTGCCCTGGACGAAGACAGCCTCAGCTTTGTGCTTTTTCCACCATTGGGCCGATCCGACGGGTGATTCGGTCGTGCTGAACGGCCAAAACGATAGTGCCGTGCGTGGCACGAACACGCATGTCGCCAGACATGTAGCGCACACGAGGGTTGCCACAGAAATACGAGCGCGAATTGGGCCGAGGCGCGGCATCAGATCAACGTTACCCATGGCGAGAACCAGCAGGCGCACAGCGGTGCCCAGGACGACGAGGGCGGAAAAGTACGCGACATGCTAGCGCGCGGTCAAGAGCAGAGCGAATGCTCGCACATTGACAGCGCTGCATGCACTCCCTGCATCGCTTGCGGCTTAGCAATTAGTCACACCGCTTCCAGCGATTCTTTGCGAATCCGTTCCAGTCGCACGCGATTCACGCGACGGCGAGACGCTTCCAGCACAATCACGCGCAACGAGTCGTGCCAAGTGATCGATTCGCCGGCCG
>DASZZA010000410.1:0-2534 GCA_035545135.1 Lacipirellulaceae bacterium
GTAGTTTGGCAAATCGAGTACCAACGTGAGTTGGCGGCTTCGCGTCGGAGGGCGTTTGCTCCGATTCGTCGGTAAAATCCGCAGATTCGATTTTTCTGGCGTCGAGGTGGAGAGCGAAGCGATTCAAACTGGGGGCGCATCGGGTCGTCACAAGTGTCGCGCTCCCATTCGCACAGGGAACACGCGAGGAGGGCGTGGGGCGAAATGACTGTCTCAACACGTTGTTGTGCGAAGGAGCGGAGCGCAGCGGCGGGGGGACGCACGTCGTACGGCGACGTTGTGCCTTTAGCTCCAGTTGAGAATGTAAGAACGTCCGAAGAACCGCTTTGTTTCTCCCTCCCGCCAATCCTCGAACGGGATCGCCGAATTAGCCGTTAATTGACAATGGACCGCGCCGAAGGTAGATTCCCGATCGTGCCTCTCGTCTAGAGTCTGCGCGCGGCGTAGGCGGCAATCTCATCGCGTCGCCGTTTTCGCCATCTTTTTCAGCCAGTGGTAAGGAGAACGAAAATGGATGTTAAAGAACGTTCACCGCGGTCGTTTTGTTCTGGCATTGCGAGTTTTTCGCTATTGGTGGTCAGCATTGCACTTCTTTTCATCTCCGATGCGAGGGGGCAGGTTTACAAACGGTTCGACTTGGAACCTTCGAGGGCTACGTATCCGGATACGTGGGACGTGTTGAACAACTACAATCCAAACCATTACATCGCCGTGGGAACCGATGCGAATGACAGCGACATTCTGGGGCAGGGGAATTTTCGGGCCGTGTACTACGACACGTTCCATACGGGCTACCCGGACTGGTCAGGCAAGGCCTGGGAATATGCCGACCATATCATGGATCAGGTCACGAACAACTTTAATGGCAATGTGCCGCCGTACATTTTCTTGAACGAGCTGAGTTCGATTTGGGCCAACGATGCCACGTACCGGCATTGGGCAATCCAGGTGTGCTACCGGTTGAAGACCGAACACGGCAGGAACGTCGTCATGTTATCGCAGTTTCCGCAGGCCGCGAACAACGCGTCGGATTGGCAACAGCTGGCCAACAACTGCACGTACATTGGGATCGAATGTTACCTGAGCGGGCAAGAAATCAAGGCGAACGGCTATTCGACGAGTTGGTGCCAGTCGCAATATCAGGCGTCGAAGAACTCGTATCTGGGAGTTGGAATCGCGGCGAGCAAGCTCATGCTTGTGGAACATTTTGGCCACACGGATTCTAGTGCCGGCTGGGGCCGAGCGGGGCTGACGCAACTCTCGAACTGGCAGCTTGCCATCCAGCGGCGCTCGGCCGGGTCGCACAATGTGGGCTTTGCGGCATTCCTAAGTTATGGTTGGGGGCTCAATAGCGGAATGAACCCGCCACCGAGCAGCGTGACGGCATGCGCGCAGACGTACAGCGGGGTCGATCCGTATTAACTGCGGCCGGCTGACGTTCGAGTATGACAAGGAGGGTGGCAAGGAGTACCCGGACAGGATGGCCGGGCTACGTGATTGCTGCCGAGTGGTCTTTCCTGCGCGCCGTGGGAGCCGGCGTTATGCTTCCATGGCGCCGGGTACGCCACCGGTGAATTCTTCGTCGACGGCGGCGTGGCCGGTGAGAACTTGGGCCTGGTAGCCGCCGCGGGAGCGGAAGTAGGCGATCAGGATCAGGTAGCAGACGCACATGATCGCGGGCAGCGTGGCGATTTTGGCCAAGGCGTGCTGGCTCGTCTTGGTTTCGAGGGACTTAAGCTCGTTTTCTTGTGGCGTGGTGAGGCCGGCGGAGGCGATCTTGGCTTTGTCGATATATTGGTACTTGGAAAAGAGGCCGTGTTTCTCGGCGACGAGCTTGGCATGGACGGCGGGAGCTGATTGGACGACGGCGTAATTGAAATCGACATCTTGCAGCGTGCCGATGGCCGGGCTGCCGATGGTGCCGACGGCGATCATACCGACGCCGCCCATCGCGTTGAGCAGGAGTGCGCCGCCGCGTGGGTATTGTTCGGAGACGGTACCGAGCGTGGTGGGCCAGAAGAATGACTTTGCGCAGCCGTACAAGGTGGCGGCAGACAGCAACATCACCAGGCTCGTGCCGGAATTGCCGAGCCAGTACAAGCCGACGGCCGCCAGTGCGGCGCAAGCGGCGAGCAACCCGAGCGGTGAAATCTTGTGCACGATGGGGCCAGCGCAGAATCGCAGCACGAACATGATAGCGGCGGTGTAGACGATGAACCAAGTTCCGGCGTTGGGACTCTTGAGCACCTTGCCGATGATGTTTTGAATCCAGCTATCCGTGCCGAGTTCAGTTGTGGCCAGGAGGAACATGACAAGGAGCAGGAACACGAACATCGGGCGTCCAAAGGAACGAACGTAGATCCCGAACAGAATCGCGGGCACGAGCGAGTAAGCAAGCGCACGGGGCACTGAAATTGCAGAAACGTGAATAATATTGCCAGCTATTTCGGCTCCATTCAGCACGGTGAGAATCTGGCTGATACCCATGATAATGAGAAAGGAGACGATGTAGCCGCCGCCCCATCCCATTTCGG
>DASZZA010000411.1:0-3707 GCA_035545135.1 Lacipirellulaceae bacterium
ACGAACGCGTAAACGGCCAGCATCAGATGCGTGTACGTCTTTCGAATGAAGGTCCGGCGGGCGTCGACCGGCGCGTCGATTGCGAGGCTGCCAAATTGGGCATACGGAGTGTCGGCGAGAAATTCGGCCGAGTTCATGTGCAATTCCCCTCACGAGTGAGAAAAGTTGGCATGCCCCACACAGCTCCCCCAGGCATATTCAACTGAATAAGTCTAGGTCTGCACCGGGCATGGGTCAAGATTTTTGGGTTTTTGCGGGCCACTTGTGGCGTTCGCGCGCGGTCGCTTGACAGCACCCGGCGAGCGGCCACAATGAGCCGAACGAGCCACGCTTGCGACGTGAAAAGCGTTTTATTGGGCGGCTGGAACACCAACTCCTCGCAGTCCCGCGTTTGATACTGCCCGATCGGTCGAATAAGCGGAAGAACAATGGCAACCGCGGGACGGAAATCGCCGGCAAAAAAGCGAGCGGCACGAACTTCATCGGCTTCCAAGATAAAGGCGGCACCACAGCCAAAACGCGGCAAACCGCCGGCTCCTGCTGCCGCGGAACTTAAGGCCCAAGCCGCTCGTGTCGTGCGCCGATTGAAGGCCGACTACCCGGAAGCTACGTGCGCGCTGGAGAACGAAACGCCGTTCGAGCTGCTCGTGGCCACGATTCTCTCGGCCCAGTGCACCGACGAACGCGTGAACATGGTGACGCCCGAGCTGTTCCGGCGCTGGCCGACCGCGCGCGAGATGGCCGATGCGCCGATACACGAACTCGAAAAGGTGATCCAAAGCACGGGGTTTTTTCGCAACAAGGCGAAGAATATCAAGGCGGCGAGTCGCGACATCGTCGAAAAGCACGGGGGCGAAGTGCCGCGCGACATGGCTGAAATGGTTGGGCTCGCAGGCGTGGGGCGCAAGACGGCGAACGTCGTCCTGGGCACCGCGTTTGGGCTGGCCACGGGTATTGTCGTCGATACGCACGTGACGCGTCTGAGTCGCCGACTCGGTTTAACGAAGCACACCGACCCGACGAAAATCGAACACGATTTGATGGCCATTGTGCCGAAGAGCGAATGGGTCAATTTCGCCCATCGCATGATTCATCATGGCCGGCAAATCTGCACGGCTCGCAAACCGAAATGTCCGTTATGTTCGATGAATACGTTTTGTCCGAAAATCGGCGTGGAGTGACCAAGGCATCAGGAACCCTTTCTGTGAGCGGATATCCATGGTTTATCCCGGAGAGGAAAAGATTCCTGACATCCTGACTCCTTTTTCACCCCGAGCATAGACAGCATTGGTACTGGAGCAAATTACTTTTTATCGTGACCATCGAATAGGGTTCGACCGCGATGCGCTGCGAAATCCGGCGAGCGTAGCTCACCGGCTGTTGCGTACGTATTTTGGGAATTTGCTCTCGATTCGGCGTTGCCGCCGACGCTAAACCCTAGACCTTCAAAACCACTAGCCCCCAACAATGATCCTCTCCGGCCAGGCCATTCGTGATCGACTCGGGCACGACATCATCATCGAACCGTTCGATGAGAGGCATCTGAACCCCAACAGTTACAACCTGACGCTGCATAACGAGCTGATGGTGTACGAAGAGCTGATGCTCGACATGGCAAAGGCGAACCGGGTGCGGCGAATTGAAATCCCCGAGGATGGGCTGGTCCTCAGCCCCAATCAGCTCTATCTGGCGCGGACGGTGGAACGCACGGTTACGCATCGCCTTGTGCCACAGATTGAAGGACGCTCGTCAGTAGGGCGGCTTGGTTTGTTTGTCCACGTAACGGCAGGATTCGGCGATGTGGGCTTCAGCGGGTATTGGACACTCGAAATGTTCGCGATTCATCCCGTGCGCATATATCCGGGAGTTCCGATTTGCCAAATCTTCTACCACGAAATCGGGGGTCCGATCGAGGAATACGCGAGCAAATACCAGCACAACCGCGATATTCAGCCGAGCCTGATGTTCGAGGAGTTGGCGGATCACCGAAAACGAGATCCGCAACTTTCGCTCGGCTTTGGTTTCGAGCGTTCGCACGGATAGTTTTACATTACGGCGAAGTAGTTTTCGACTGCGAAGTCGAAATTCTCCGGTGTCAGCTTGGGCGGCTTGCCAGTGTAGCGGCAGTAGTTGAGAATCTGCAAAATGAGGTCGCGCGGCTGGCAGCATCGCAACGGCCGATTGACGGCCCGGTAATGGGTCTCAATCAGGTAATTCACAGCCGACTCGTCATACTCGACATTGAGCTTGTCGGCCATGATCTTGAGCAATTGCCGGAACGACTGCTCGTCGGGATCCGTGACTTCGATCTTGTAGGGAATACGCCGGAGGAACGCGTCGTCGACCAGCTCTTTCGGCTCCAAGTTGGTGGAAAATACGATCAACTGGTCGAAGGGCACCTGAATTTTCTTACCGCTGGCGAGGTTCAAGAAATCGTAGCGCTTTTCCAGCGGCACGATCCAGCGATTGAGCAGCTCGTCGGTCGTCATGCGTTGCCGGCCGAAATCGTCGATCACGAGCGTTCCGCAGTTGCTCTTCAACTGCACGGGCGCTTCGCTGACGTTGGTATTCGTGTTGAGCGTCACCTCGAGTTGGTTCATTGTCAGCTCGCCGCCTACCACGATCGTCGGCCGCCGAATGCGCACCCAGCGGTGATCGATTTTTCGATGATCGATGAGGCCCTCGTTTGGCGGCAGCGGCATTTCCTCGTGCATTCCTGGATCGAACAATCGCATGATGTCGCCGTCGATGCCGATTGCCCGCGGAATCCAGATCGATTGCCCGAAGGCCTTTGTGATGCGTTCGGCGATGCTTGTCTTGCCGTTGCCCGGCGCGCCGAACAGGAACATGCCGCGACCCGAGTTGATTGCCGGTCCAAGCCGTATCAGCATCCGCTTATCGATCAGCAAATCCTCGAACGCTCGGTGCAAGTCCTCTTCGCTCGGATGCTGACCTGCGAGCGTCTGATGCTTAACGCTATCGATGTACGCCGCAAGCGGCACCGGGGCCGCGCCGAAGTACGTGCAATGTTCCGAGAACTTCTTGGCTCGTTCTCGGCCCAACTCTGTGAGTTGATACACGTAATCGTTCATCGTCGCCGCGTTTTTGTGTGCGACTAATCGATCGTGCTTCAGCGAGTGGAGGATGGGGTCGACGATCCGAAACGCCAATTTCGCGTGGTCAGCAAGGTAGCGGCCGGTTGCCTCGGCGCGGCTGTTGAGCGTTTTGAGAATTAGCGCTTCTATCTCCCCCTCGGTAAGCCCGGCGTCGGCGAGCGTGTCGGGCTCGATCGGCAGCCATCCGTCGCTATGCGTGGCGGGAGCGGTACCCAATACTGGATGCAGGTGAGGTTCGGCAACGGTCTCCGCCGTGGCTTGATGTCGCGATGGCGGCGACGCCGTGAGCTGATGGATGCGATCCATCAGAGCGTCGAGCCGGCTGTAGTCGTCAACATCGCGCGACGTCGCCTGGCCGAAACCGCCAGTGGACCCATTTGACTTTTCGCCCACCATGAGTACTTCCGATATTGGTACAGATACCAGGGAAATGGCCGTCCATGCCCTCCGCATCCAAAACCTAGTTTGCCAGGCTGGTTGGGGCAAACGCGGACGGACTGTGAAATGCGGGTCCGCGCCGGTTTTAAGGCCGGTATCGAATGTGCGAGCCGCTTTGCGTTGGCCGCCGTGTCGCCGGTCGCGAGCCTTGGT
>DASZZA010000412.1:0-6537 GCA_035545135.1 Lacipirellulaceae bacterium
TCGCTTCGGAATGGACCGCGCCGCACCACGCAGCTGTCGAGATCGACCTATCTGCGTGGGCACTGCCAAGGTACACGTTCTTTTCACTCTCACGGGGTTTGATCGCCTACCTGGTGTCGTTGATTTTTACGCTGGTCTACGGCTATTGGGCGGCCAAGGACAAACTTGCGGCACGCGTATTGATCCCACTGCTCGACATTCTGCAAAGCATTCCCGTATTGGCGTTTCTCCCTGGCTTGGTTCTGGCGTTGGGAGCCGCCTTTCCGCGGAGCAACATCGGGCTCGAACTGGCGGCCATTCTGATGATTTTCACCGGTCAAGCGTGGAACATGACGTTCAGCTTCTATCATTCGGTTCGTTCGGTACCGTCCGACCAACAAGAGGCGGCCACGTTGTATCGCTTCAATTGGTGGCAGCGCCTTCGGTGGGTCGAGTTGCCGTTCTCTACGATGGGGCTCGTTTGGAACAGCATGATGAGCATGGCGGGCGGATGGTTTTTTCTCATGATCGACGAGTCCTACCGGCTGGGCAACCAGGATTTCCGGCTGCCCGGCATCGGCTCGTACATGCAAGTGGCGGTCGACAAGGGTCGAGTCGACGCCATGCTGTGGGCCATGTTGGCGATGCTACTGATGATCGTGGGGCTCGATCAGATTCTTTGGCGGCCGGTGGTCGTTTGGGCGCAGAAGTTTCGCGTGGAGGAGACGGGCGAGCAGTTTGGAATGAGTTCGTGGCTGTTGAATTGGCTGCGGCGGTCTCGCCTATTGGGTGCCGTGTCCAAGATGTTCGCGCGACTTCCCACCATTCGCCTGCCGAAACACCCTCACATTCACCGGCTAGAACAATCGCACGAGCCCACAAACGCGGCTAAATGGCTGTCGGTCGCCATTTTTGGGTTGCTGCTGGCCGTTTTGGGGATCGGATCTTGGCGACTTGCGTTGCTATTGCGGCACGTCGCACTGCATGATTGGGGCCGAATTCTGTCGTCGGGCCTTGTGACGCTCGTGCGCGTCATCGTCGCAACGGCGGCGGGCACGCTCTGGGCGCTGCCGGCAGGGCTGGCAATTGGCCTGTCGCCGCGGCTGTCGCGCATTTTTCAACCGATCGTGCAGGTGGCGGCGTCGTTTCCCGCGCCGATGCTTTTTCCGTTGGTAATCGCCGCGTTGAGCGTATTGGGCGTTTCGCTCAACTTCGGCGCGGTGGTTCTGATGCTGATGGGCACGCAATGGTACATTCTGTTCAATGTGATTGCGGGGGCAATTGCCATTCCGGGCGACTTGCGCGAGACGGCCCGCAGCTATCAGCTCAGTCTTTGGCAACGATTGCGGACCCTGTACGTCCCGGCCGTATTTCCGTACCTGGTGACGGGTTGGGTAACGGCGGCGGGTGGGGCGTGGAACGCAAGCATTGTCGCCGAGTATGTTACGTACAGAGGAGAAGTGCTGCAGGCCTGGGGATTGGGCGGGCTGATCAACGATGCGACATCGCGACGTGATTTCCCCCTCCTTGCCGCGAGCACGCTGGTGATGGCCGTTTTGGTTGTGGTTTTCAATCGGTCTGTATGGCGACGGTTGTACGATATCGCCGAGCGCAAGTTTTCGCTCAGTAAATGAATATGGGAGGGCGAGGCTCCCGCCGAGCTGTTCCCGAATGCGGTTCAACAGGAGCTTCGCCCTCCCGAATCATGCTTATGTCGATTGCATACAAGCAAAAGGTCGATGTTTTGTGCGAAGCGATCAACGTGACGCACCGATTTCCGCTGCCAGCCGGTCAGTCGCTGTTGGTGCTGAGCGATGTTTCGTTGTCGATTCCACCGAACGAAATAATCGCGCTGCTGGGGCCGTCGGGCTGCGGGAAGTCGACGCTATTGCGGATCCTGGCCGGTTTGATCAAGCCGAGCGAGGGAAGGGTTCTATACCACGGCGAGCCGCTGCAGGGATTGAATCCCGGCGCAGCGATCGTGTTTCAAAGCTTCGCGCTCTACCCGTGGTTGACGGTTGCCGAGAACATCCACGTTGTTTTGGAGGCCGCCGGCGCATCGCCGGCCGAAGTGGAGAGCCGCGCGGAGCAGGCCATTCGCATGGTTGGCCTGGCCGGTTTTGAGAATGCGTACCCGCGAGAGCTTTCGGGCGGCATGAAGCAGCGGGTGGGCATGGCGCGGGCACTCTCGGTGGACCCCGAAACCCTGTTCATGGACGAGCCATTCAGCCACGTGGATGCGTTAACGGCCGAAAGTTTGCGGGCCGAGGTCGTGGATATCTGGTCAAGCGCTGAGCGCAATCCGTCGGCGATCGTAATCGTCAGCCACGACATCAAGGAAGTGGCGTATATGGCGGACCGGATTGTAATTCTCGGCGCCAATCCGGGCTGTATCCGCACGACGATTCAAAACCCGTTGCCTCGTCCGCGCGATTATCGTTCGGCCGAGTTCTTGGCTTTGGTCGACCAACTTCACGATGTGATCACGGGCAGTGAACTGCCGGACCGACCAGCCGCCGGCCGAGTAGCGGGTCCGCCGTGCATGGAGACTCTGCCAGAAGCAACATCGAGCGAAATCGTCGGTCTCGTCGAATACCTGGATGCCCGCGGTGGGAAAGAGGAGTTATTTCGTATCGCGGCCGATACCAATCGTGAATTTGGCCGCATCATTAACATTGTGGAAGCGGCGGAACTCCTGAACTTTGTCGACACGCCCAAACGCATGGTGATGCTCGATCGAGCGGGCCAGGATTTCCTGCGAGGTAATGCCGAAGAGCGGCAAATGATTTGGCGCGACCAGCTTTTGAAGCTGCAACTTTATCGGCGTGTATATGATGCGCTGCAGCACGAACCGGAGCATCGCCTGGACGACGATTTCGTGATGGAGACGCTCGTGCTCAACCTGCCGGGTGAACATTACGAACGGGTTTTCGAAACGTTTGTGCGGTGGTCCCGCTTCGGCAATCTATTTGCCTACGACGAAGCGACGCATACGCTGTCGCTGCCGGAAGAATAGAGCACATTTCTTTTTTCATCACCATCGAATATGGCTGGATCGCGATGCCCTTCGAGCTCCAGTGAGCGTAGTTCAGCGGCTATTGAGTAGGTGTTCTGGAAATATTCTCTCGTCGTACCATAAATTGCATGGCGCTACCGCCCCGCGCTCTCCTCGGTAGACGTTTCGAAAGTTGCTGATCTCGCAAGAGTTAAGGTGCTCACCCGAACCAGCCGCGTTTCATGAACGCTGCGCGGGCGGCCGCTTCGTCGGCTTCGATGTCGAAGAGCTTATCGAGCTTGGTGATTTTGAACACCTGGCGGATTTCGGGATCGATCGAGCAAAGCTTTAGCTTCACCTTGAATTCGCCAGCTTTTTTGTGGACCTGAACCAGCTTGCCGAGCATCGAAGAGGACATGAACTTCACGTTGCGGAAGTCGAGGATCACCCGCTCCTCGGTCGTTTTATTGAGGGCTTCCAAAAGATCGCGGCCAAGCTCTTCGAGCTTCGTTTCGTCCAGGATACGGGCATCCTCAAACACGATGGTCAGGATACCGTCCTTGCTGTAGCTGGAGAGAGCCATTGGCGGCCTATTTGGTAAGAGTGCGAGGCGCCGTGAGAATAGCCGAGGGGCCGGGAAATAGCAATGACTAACTAATACAGCCGACCCATTCTGGGTCGGTCGCGATAAAGCATTGATCGGCTCCGGCCAAGATGGCCGGGACATTTGGTGTTATGCAACGCGGCGAACGACGCCGGTGACGATGCCGATGACTTGGGCATTTCGGCTATAAATTGGCTTCATCGATGAATTGGCCGGTTGCAGGCGGATGCGGTTCGCCTCGGGGTACCAATACTTGAGTGTCGCCTCGCCTTCGTCGGTGATGGCGACGACGATATCGCCCTTGTGCGCGGTGCGTGCCCGGCGGCAGATGACGATGTCGCCATCGGCGATTTGGGCTTCGATCATCGAGTCGCCCTTCACCTTGAGTGCAAATTGATTCTTGCGTTGCGGGAACCAATCTTCGAAACTGAACCGGTCGGCCTGTTCGATGGCTTCGGTGAGGTTGCCGGCGGCAATTTGCCCGACCAGCGGCATGCCTTGCTCGTCCCGATAGGCGTCAGCAATTTGGATTGCACGCGACATATTCGGCTCGCGCGAGATGAGGCCCTTCTTTTCCAGTGCCTTGAGATGGCACATTACGCCGTTTGGCGAGCTGATTCGGAAATTGTCGCCGATTTCGCGGACCGTGGGCCCATAGCCGCGGGAGTTGATCTTTTCGCGAATGAAATCAAACACTTCGCGCTGCCGGGAAGTAAGTTGTGAGAAGGACATCCTGGTACTCCGCCGTGTCGGCCAGTGGGTCCGGGTGAGCCGAACCGGACGTTTTGGGTGTGCAAGTGCCGCTCGGCTTGCGGCACGTTACTCACACTATAATATACGGGCGTACATCGTCAATAGGAATGGGCTAACCGTTGCGAACAAAACCGCGCGCCTCGTCGCTGCCATTCTCGGCGGCTGGGGGCGCCACCAATGATCACTTTCGCAGTTTCGGGCCGTTCACTATTGTGGGGAAGGGGCCGGGCGACGCCATCGTTTCCCCGCCGACAATGATCCAAGCGAGATTTAATCGATGATCCACGTGATTGCCACGATTCGTGCCGTTCCTAGCCGGCGGGATGAGCTTCTTGCGGTCTTTCGCGACTTGATACCGACCGTTCGCAGCGAGGGCGGCTGCATCGAATACGGTCCGGCTGTCGATTTGGGAGACGTGGTCGAGGGCCAATCAGCCGCTCGGCCGGATACTGTGACGGTGGTCGAGAAATGGCAGGACGTGGCATCGCTCCGCCAGCACTTGGCGTCGCCCCACATGCGGCGATTCCGGGAGACAGTCAAAGAACTCGTATCCGCGCTGGAGATTCGGGTGCTTGAACCAGCAGAAGGAATCAGTTGAACCGATGGTTGAATTGCGTTGCCTGTACGATAAAGGAATCATCGACAAAGCGAGTTCCACAGCACCCTCACCCCGGCCCTGCCGGTGGGAGAGGGTGTGGAGATAAAACCTCCGCGGTTTTTAGGGCGTCATGCTCGATCCCATTCGCCAAGAAATTGCTGGTCGGTCGAAAACGGTAGTCGTAAAAGTCGGCACGCGGGTGCTGACGCACGACGACGGTACGCTCGACCAGGAGTGCGTCACAGCGATCGCGGAACAAATAGTTCGGTTGATGGAGGAGAATCGGCACCTTGTGCTCGTGAGCAGCGGGGCCGTCGGGGCCGGGATGGGGCGATTGTCGCTATCCAAGCGACCGGCAGACCTCGCCCATCTTCAAGCTGTTGCCGCCGTTGGGCAAAGCCGGTTGATTGAATCGTACAACCGAGCGCTGGAAGGCCACGGCCGACACGCGGCGCAAATTCTGCTAACCGCGGACGACTTGAATGACCGCACGCGGTATTTGAACGTCCGCAACACGATACTCGCACTGTTTCAGTTTGGGGCTCTGCCGATCATCAATGAGAACGATACGGTGCGAGTCGACGAGTTACAGCGGAACGTCGGAGACAACGACCGGCTGGCCGCCATGGTCGCGAACTTGCTCCGGGCGCCGCTGCTCATCTTGCTCTCGGACGTTGAAGGCTTATTTGACCGCCATCCGTCGATTCCGGGCGCCGCTGTCATTCCGATGGTGAACCAGCTCGATGCAACTATCCGCGAATTTCAACAGCAGGCGGGTCCGACGTCCTCGACCAATCACCTCAGCCGCGGCGGAATGGCAAGCAAGCTGGAAGCGGCCCGGCTGACGGCTTTTGCGGGCGAGCATGTGGCGATCGCCAATGGGAGAAGGCCGAATGTGCTCATCGATATCCTACGGGGCGAATCGGTCGGCACATTGATCCTTCCCCAGGGTCCAGCAGTGGCTTCGCGTAAGCGGTGGATCGGCCTGACGGCTCAACCGTATGGCCGGCTTTATCTCGATGCCGGGGCCCAACAGGCCATCGAGCAACAGGGGAGGAGCTTGCTGGCAATCGGGGCGAAACGAGTAGAAGGCAATTTCCAGAAGGGGGACGTGATTTCGCTCTGCCGGGAGGACGGCCAGGAATTCGCCCGCGGATTGACGAATTACGGTTCCGAGGAACTGCGGCGGATCGCGGGTAGGGGTACGGAGGATATAGTGGTTATTCTGGGGCACTGCCCGTACGATGAGGTGATTCACCGCGATAATCTTGTTATTTTGGGTTAAATCTGGTAATCTGCGACGATATAGTAAACTGGGTCTTATTTAACGCCGCTTCCTTCGCTAGCGTTGCTGGCATTCCACGGATAGGTAGAGCTACGACTCAGCGAAACCGGTAAATCGTCGTTTGCTGGGTTTCTCATGTCTGTCGTCGCCGACGAATCTTCCGTGGTGCGCCACAGTCGTGCCGCGCGCCCATTCGACTCTCTGCCCATCAGCCGGCTGGATTTTGCCGAGTTTTCGCGCGATTTGCTTGGTAATATCCGCCGGCTCCACAAATTGCACGGGCCGATCGCAGCCATTGAAGATGGCGGTCAGCGAGTGGTTCT
>DASZZA010000413.1:0-10916 GCA_035545135.1 Lacipirellulaceae bacterium
TGAGACATTTAATAGTCAATCAATTCTCATCGACTCATGCTCGCTCCTCGGTCCTCCAGTCCCCCCCGCTTCGGCGAATGGCGTCGGCATCGTTGCCGGCAATGGTACGGCGGTGATCTCGACCGATGTTACGGGCTACGCACACGGGATCCGGCATCAGAACATCGGCCTGACCGTCCATGGCGGACGCTTCGAGGTCAATGACGCGGCAATCGTTGTCGGGCTCGATGAAAACGGCAACGGGTTTCAGTCGTCGGGATTCGATATCGCCGGGCTCTCGATGGAAGCCAATCAGACCGGCATCTACATTGCCGTCGGTGCCGGGGGTAGTATCCGCGGCATCTCGATAGGGGGTGGCGTCCCGATGACCTACGGCCTGCGACTCAGATCATGCCAGGACGTCGTCGTGCAGGGCGTAGTTGTAAGTGGCGCCCAGGGCTACAGTGGGGCCGGGGTCGCTATCGAAAGCCCCACGCGCACGGTCCTTATGAGCGTCTTTTCCGCGACGACGCGGGCATGGTCGCTGCCAGCGGACCAATCCCAACTGACCTTCCTGCAAACCAACAAGTCGTGAGTATCGGCCAGAATTGAACCTGCAACGCCCTGGCCCGGCCGCCGCTGGGCCGTGGTCTCGGAAAAATGCCGGCAAGTCCGGGCTTACTTGGCCCAGCGACGGTCCGCGCGCAGCGGCGAGGTGGTCGGAACAAATACCGCGTCGACTCCCGCAAGCGCGCCATCAAGCGGCCGCCGGAGAATTCCGACAATATCGAACAATGAGAAGCCATTGCTTGACATGTACGAACAGACATCCGCGAACTCCGGGCCATCGTGCAGCGTGGCGATCAAGCTTGTTTCGATGACAAAACAATCAATCTCTTTCATTTTTTGTCCCATGCCCTGAAGAATCATCAGTTCCGAGCCTTGGGCATCGATCTTCATCAGTGAAGGGCGAACAATCGTCAGGGGCAGCCCATCAAATCGTTTCACTGGGACTTCGACCTGCTCAAGAATCTCCACTTCTCCGACCTCTTCGAAAAACGTCGAGCCTGAATGCTCAGGTCTGATTTTTATCCTCGCCCGGCTGTCAACATTGCCAAGCGCGACATTAAAAATATCGGCATCGAGATGATCGGCCCAACGTTGCATCGATTGTAACGACTGGGGCGTGGGATCGATCAGAATGAACTTTGATGACGCATACGCCTCATAGAGCCACGGCGTTCCTTCGGCGACCCCGACGTCGATCACCGTTTTTGGTGCAAGGTTGACGGCAGAGAGATGTCCAATGAGCCGCTTCTCCAGTGGCACAAGGACGGTGCGTTCGAGCCTGTGATCAATCTGATGCTCAAGGAACCGATTGAGCGCCCGTTTGAGGGTTCCAAGGGTGCGGCCCATGTTCATGCGCAGGGACATCAGTCAGGTCGCCTTCACTTCCAGAAACAGCCAGCTTTTCTCACCGGTCCGTTCATCCAGAGCCTGGAGGATGTCGATCTCTGAGTCATTAATTGGTGCATCGGATCGACGTCGCGGTGCGGGGTCTATCGGTGTAATGCGGTGCGTCGCCGCGAAACGAGACGCAATCTCGTCCTTGCTTCCGAACTCCGGATGCACTTCGACGATGATGTGGGTGCGCAGCAGGATCGGATCCCGAGCTGGATCGAGCAAGTCAAACTCGGCGCCCTCACAATCCATAAAGAGAAGGCAAGACTCGGGCGCCAGATAGGTGGCGAGATGTTCAGACCTTACGACCCCAACGGCTGAAACTCTATCCCCTACCCCGTTAAGGCTGGCATTGATTAACGCGGCCCGCTGGGCCTTTGGGTCAGCGTCGGCCACCCGGACAGTAGTGGCAGGCAGCCGTCGCGCAAACCCGACGGCGTAATATCCTTCCGCACATCCGACATTCAGAATCGAACGGGGCGACAACTCAATCGCCCGCTCGACACATTGATGCAGCTCCTGCTCGTAGGTTCCCAGGAACTTGGGTGCGCCGTGCACAGGCAAGGCTTCGTAGTCGAGAGTCATGCCGGAAAACGGGCCTTTCGCAACCTTTCCGTTCGTTACGCCGGAAACGCGCCGAGCCAGCTCGTCGAGCCGCAACTCCCTGACCTGAGCTTCGATGAGTCGACGCGACCGGATGGACAGGGCTTTCAGAGTGATGTCGGGACACACGGCAAAAGCGGCACTCTTGATGCCATCCTTGATCGCTCGCATGGGCAAATCTCCGCAACTGCTGCTCACACTCTAGTGGCAATGCCCCCCGTACTGAAGGTCAAGACATTCTTTGGGTTAACCTCACTTTGGTGTCTTCGTCCGGGCGCGGTTTTGCTTGGTATGATGCTTCGCGTCCGTCGTTCGGATCGGAGAGGATCACGACGTCGAAGGGCACTAAGCGGGTGAGCAGTGAGCGACCTCAGGCGATCGACGCAGGTTGAAGAGGGCCACCGGGCAATGGCCAAGCTGGTCCATGCGGTGATGTGTGGTGGGTCCGGGACCAGGCTGTGGCCTTGGTCGCGCCGGTCCTATCCGAAGCAATTCCTCAAACTGGTCGGAGACCAATCCCTGCTGCAATCGACCGTAGACCGTCTCAATGGCTTGCACGCCGACGTCACGACGATTGCCATGGGCAACGAGGAGCACCGGTTCCTGATCGCCGAACATCTGCGCGCGACCAACGCCCGGGCGGGTGAAATCGTGCTCGAGCCGGTTGGCCGCAACACCGCGTGTGTCGCAATCATCGCCGCACTGCGCTCCGTGAAGCGCTACGGAGAGGACAGTCTCGTGCTGCTGTCGGCCGCCGACCATTACATCGCCGATCCGGCGGCCTATCGTAACGCAATTGAGCAAGCCATTCCGATTGCCCAGGCCGGCCGCGTGGTTACCTTCGGAATTCGTCCCGACCGGCCCGAAACCGGCTATGGTTACATCGAAATCGGGGAGCCGCTGGGCTGTTCACACCAGGCGTTCGCCATCGCCAGTTTTCGGGAGAAGCCAAGCCAAGCGGTCGCAATTGAATATCTGGCGAGCAAAAATTTTCTGTGGAATGCCGGCATCTTTCTGTTCGGCGCCAGGCACCTGTTGGACCTCGCGGCGAGGCTGCAACCGGAGATGCTTGACGCCTGCGTTCGCGCGTGCGCCGAGGCAAGTGTTGATCTCGACTTCTTCCGGCTGGCTCAGGCGCCATTCATGGAAATAGAGGACATTTCGTTCGACTACGCGATCATGGAAAAGATCGGCGACCGCGGCGCCGTGATCCCTGTTGCGATGGGGTGGTCCGATATCGGCTCATGGAGTTCGATGCGCCAGCTCTACGGAGCCGGGGACGCTGCCGGCAATGTCGCCAAGGGCGCGGTGGAACTGTTCGATTGCAGCGGTGTCGTCAGCCTGTCGGACGGGCCGCTGGTGGTTGCGCACGGCCTCAAGGAGGTGATCGTGGTCGCCAATCACGACGCGGTCTACGTCGCAGCCGCCGGCGCCGACCAGGATACCAAGGCTGTCGTGGCCGCACTCGCCAAGCACAATCGGCCGCAAGCCGTCACGCACGAAAAGGAATACCGGCCGTGGGGCTGGTATCAGACGATCAACCTCGGCAACCGGTTTCGCGTGAAGGAGATCGTCGTCAATCCCGGCGGCAGGCTGTCGCTGCAATCACATCATCATCGGGCCGAGCATTGGGTGGTGGTGCGCGGCACTGCCAGGGTGACGATCGGCGAGTCGACCAAGCTCGTGACCGAGAACGAGTCGGTGTTCATCCCGCTCGGCGCCAAACACCGGCTGGAGAACTCCGGCCGTATCCCGATGCACCTGATCGAGGTGCAGACCGGGAGCTATCTCGAAGAAGACGACATCCAGCGCTTCGACGATTCTTACGGGCGCAGCTAAAGCGAGTCCGGCTATCGGTGCGACACTCGGCCGCGCTCACTGGAATTAACCCTCGAACGCGATCCGATCTTCCCGCTTGGCCCGCGGTTGTATAGAATATTGCAATTACGGGTAAAAATCGCTCGCAAGGGCACCGACAGAGAGAGACCACGGGATGGTGACCATCCTGGAGCCCGCTATAACGCGCGAACCGGCGCCGCAAAGCTCCGACCGGAGCTTCGGCTACGTTTTTGCCGCTGTATTTTTGCTCGTTAGTTGCTGGCCGCTCCTGCATCGGGAACCGCTGCGTTGGTGGGCCTTGGCGATTGGCGCCATCTTTGCGGTGGTTGCCGTGGCGCGGCCGCAAGTGCTGCGGCCTCTGAACAGAGTATGGCTCGCGCTCGGGCACCTTCTGGAACGGGTGGTGAGCCCTCTCGTCATGGGCACTATTTTTTTCGTGTGCGTCACGCCAACCGGCTGGATCATGCGCTGGCGCGGTAACGATCCGCTATCGCGCAAGTGGCGTCCCGACCTGCCCACCTATTGGATTGCGCGCGACCCCGCGCCGCCCCGGCCGGAAACAATGAAGAACCAGTTCTAACCAGCGTCCGTCCATCAACGATAGTGAGTAGCATGATATCGATCCTTGCCGAACTTTGGCCGTTCATGCGGGCGAGGAAGAAGTATTGGCTTTTTCCCACGCTGATCGTACTGCTGGCCTTTGGCGCACTGATCATCCTCGGGCACGGGACCGCGGTCGCTCCCTTCATCTACACGCTATTCTGACCGGTGCGCATTCTCGGCATATCCGCCTTCTACCACGACAGCGCAGCCGTGTTGCTGGTCGATGGCCGCATTGTGGCGGCTGCGCAGGAGGAGCGTTTCACACGCAAGAAGCAGGACGCGCGCTTCCCAAAGCACGCGATCGACTACTGCCTCGATGAAGCTGGCACGACGCTCGCCGATGTCGACTACGTTGTATTCTATGAGAAACCGTTCCTGAAGTTCGAGCGATTACTCGAGACTTACATCGCGTTGGCGCCCCGTGGCTTCAAGTCGTTCGCGATGGCGATCCCGCTCTGGATTCGCGAGAAGCTGTTTCAGAAGGACATCATCCGCCGCGAATTGCAAAAGCTTGCGCCCGACTTCGACTGGACCAAGCGCCTGCTGTTCGCAGAGCATCATATGAGCCATGCCGCAAGCGCGTTCTACGCCTCACCGTTTCACGAGGCGGCGGTATTGACCATGGACGGCGTCGGTGAATGGTGCACCGCCTCGTCGGCGCTCGGCCGCGGCAATGATCTGCAGATCCATCGCGAAATGCACTTTCCGCATTCGCTCGGGCTCCTGTATTCCGCATTCACCTATTACACCGGCTTCAAGGTCAATTCGGGTGAATACAAATTGATGGGTCTCGCGCCCTACGGCCAGCCGAAGTACACGGACGTAATCTTGGATAATCTCATCGACCTGAAAGAGGACGGCTCGTTCCGGCTCGATCTCGATTATTTTGATTATTGCACCGGACTGACGATGACCAACCAGAAATTCGCCGACCTGTTCGGCGCCCCGGTGCGTGACACCAAAAAGGACTTGCTGACCCCCTTCCATATGGACATCGCCGCCTCGATCCAGAAGGTAACCGAGGAGGTCATGTTGCGCCTTGCCCGTTCGCTCGCTCGCGAGCACGGGCGCGATAATCTGTGCCTGGCCGGCGGCGTCGCACTGAACTGTGTCGCCAACGGCAAAATTTTACGCGATGGCGCTTTCAAGAACATCTGGGTGCAGCCGGCAGCCGGCGACGCCGGCGGTGCACTCGGCGCGGCACTCGCGGTTTGGCACCAGTTCCTTGGCAATGAGCGAGAAGCGAACAGCGGCAAGGATCTGATGGAAGGCGCATTCCTAGGCCCGGCCTACACACAGGCCGACATCGAAAGTCGTCTGACGAAAGCGGGCGCGCACTTCAACGTGCTGTCGGACCAGGATGTGATCGATAAAACCGCGGATTCGCTTGTAGCGGGCGAGGCGGTCGGCTGGATGCAGGGTCGTATGGAATTTGGACCGCGTGCGCTCGGTGCGCGCTCCGTACTTGGCGATCCGCGCTCGCCAACGATGCAGAAGACGCTCAACCTCCGCGTGAAGTACCGTGAGAGCTTCCGGCCCTTTGCGCCGGCCGTATTGCGTGAAGACGTCGCGCAATGGTTCGAGATGGACTGCGATTCGCCATACATGCTGCTCGTCGCCGACGTGAAACAGGAACGCCGCCGGCGGATGACGAATGAAGAGGAGCAGCTCTTTGGTATCGACAAACTCAATGTAGCACGATCCGACATTCCGGCCGTCACTCACATCGACTATTCGGCGCGTGTGCAGACCGTACACGCAGATACCAATCCTCGCTTCCACGCCTTGATTTCGCGATTCAAGCAGAAGACCGGCTGCGGCGTGCTGGTCAACACCAGCTTCAACGTGCGAAGTGAGCCAATCGTGTGCAGCCCGGAGGATGCGTTCCGCTGCTTCATGGGCAATGAGATCGAATTGCTCGTCGTGGGCAACTGCATGCTGCGAAAGACCGAACAAGACCCCGCGCTCAAAATCGACTACAGGGACGAATTTGAGCCGGACTGACCGACATTTGCGGTCCTCCTCGGGTTGAACACTCGATCAAATTTTTCGCAGGTCAGCCTGCTCGATATGTGGGTGGATCAAAGTTTGTTAGAATCGCCGGGCCACAGCGGGGACTACGTCTCGTGACGCTGCAGCAGGTCCCTTGGCCCTCGGCACTATCGCTACGGCTCTTTCTCGTATTGGCATCGGTCTGCCTAATAGGCCTTGTGGTGTACTACACCGTGTTTTCCCCGGCTTTCAGCCTTCCAGCACCCAACGGCTCTTATCAGGTCGGGACCCAGATTCGTCACCTCGTCGACGCAAGCCGACGCGATCCGCATTCTGATGATCGGAACAGAGCGCGGGAATTGATGATTCAGATTTGGTATCCAATAGACCGAGGTTCGCGGGGAACGATTGCTCCCTATCGTGACAAGCGTGGCCTCACGGATGGCGCCGCCCGGCTGGCAGCAGTCAGCACTCATTCCCTGATCGGGGCTCCGCTGTCCCGCTCACCTGTAAAATTTCCATTGTTGCTGTATTCGCCGGCATGGGACGGCGTGCGCACCGAGAATACTTTCCAAGCCGAAGAGCTGGCGAGTCACGGATATATCGTCGTTGCCATGGATCATCCCTATGGCTCAGAGGTAACCGTCTTCCCGGACGGGCGCATCGTTCATTCGAAACTTGTCTTGGGAAACCCATTTTCCTCGCAGGCTGCAGAGGAGTCGTTCGTCAGGACGGTTGAAGCGGAAATCAGACTCCGTGCCAGTGATGCGAGCTTTTTGCTCGATGATCTGTCGCGCTGGAATGCTGACGATCCGGACGGACTCTTGACCGGACGTATCGATCTGGATCACGTCGGAATATTCGGATTTTCACTCGGCGGCGGCGTTGCAGCTCAAGCGTGCTGGCTCGACCGGCGATTCAAGGCCGGGGTAGACATGGACGGCCTCATCGCCGCCGAATCTGAAAGGGACGGGCCGCGGGTGCCATTCCTGTTTCTGCTCGAGGAGGACGATCCACCAGGGTCGTTGCGTGGCAAAGACGATTCCCCTGAGCGCCGTGAAATGGAGTTTGACAAACGCCAGGTGGCGCGCATGCGAGAACTCGCCCAATCCGATGCCTATGTGAGGCGGCTGAGCGGCATGGGTCACGCAAATTTCACGGATCGGCCTTTCTATTCGCCGTGGCCCGGTCCGGTTCACACTTCCGGCGAGCGGCTACTGAATCGATTTATATTCTGGTCAAGCCCCCGTCGCGCGGAAAAGGCCGCCCGCATGATAAATCGACACCTGCTTGCGTTTTTCGACCAGCATCTTAAGGGGGTGAATCAACCCCCGCCCGGCTAGATTTTGCTTTATGCCGTCACGGTCACGATCCGAGCAGTTTGGCTCCGCTTGAGTCAAGGACATAACCGCCGGAGCTATCCGTCAGGTACTGCGGAGCTGGCGGCGCAGCCACCGTGAGGTCGACCGGTCTTGTCGCGGTGCCCAGGCCGTTGGTCGCATTCATGAAGGCAATGTCGGCGTGGTAGGTTCCGGGCGCGAGCGAATATGCGGTATCGTTAAATGTAAAGGTTACGTTGATTGGAGAGGATGTGAGTACACCAGAGGTCTGCGACGCATTGAGCCAGCTCGGCACGCCGGAGATTGAGTAGCTCACGCTTCCAGTCGTGCTGCTAAGCGCAACATCAAACGACGACGCAGAGAAAGGCCCGCCCAGCGGCCCGGAAGACACCAAGCCGGTCGCCGGAGCGATCTGCAGACTTGGCAATGCATTCACAATTAGCGCAACGGACCGCGATGCATTGCCTTGACCATTAGTCGTATTGGTGAACGTGATGGTGGCGTTTTGCGTTCCGGCCGGGAGACCGTTCGCATTTGCATTCACTGTGAGCGTCACGGTCGCCGGCGTTGTCGTTGCCGTTCCCGACATTGACGAGACGGTGAGCCAGCTCGGAACGCCGGAAATGGCGTATGCCAACGTGTCTTTTGAGCTCTTGATCTGAAATGAAAACGAAGCCGGGCCGAACGGTCCGCCCTGGGTCCCCGACACCACCACGCCCGCCGCCGGATCGATCTGCAATACAGCGGGCGGATTCACCGTCAGGACAGCCGGGATTTTCGTCGTACCTTTGCCCCCGCTCTTGTTAGTGACGAGGATGACCCCGTTGTATGTTCCGGGCGCAAGGCGATCTGCCATTGAGTTGACCGTAAAGGTGACGGTCTTTGGCGTCGACGTGGCCTGTCCGGGGGGCATCGAGACTGTAAGCCAGTTCGGCACGCCGGAAATAGAGTAGGTAGCATTTCCGGACGTCGTACTGACTGCGTAGGCAAACGACGTCGTGTCGAACGGTCCGCCTTGATCTCCCGTGACATTGATGCCATTCGCCGGCGTCACCTGCAAGGTCGGCGTTTCTTTGACTTTCAGTGTCAGTGTTCGGATTTGGGAATATTGGCTGCTGCTCGCGACCACAATTGCGGCGGTATACGTTCCCGCCTTCAGCGATTTGGCGACGCCGTTCACTTTGAAAGAGACCGATTGAGGTGAAGTCCCTGCGTGTCCAAAAGTCCGCGATGGGGTGAGCCAAGCCGGCACGTTTGAGACGGAATACGCCAGCGGCTCTTTGCTTGTTGACACCTGGTAGTTGATCGGCGGTCCTGGGAAGGGCGCTCCTTCCTCGACGGACGTGAAAAAGGTCGCACCAGGCGTGACAAAAAGTTGTGCGTCCGCTTCCGATACTGTTAGCAGAATCATACCGCTTGCCGGCGCGACTCCGTCTGAGCTCGCGCCATCGACCGCCACATAATACGTTGTCCCGGCGGTCGCCGTGAAAGTCACTTTACTGGTGCAGTAGCCGGAATGGCTGCAAAGGTTTCGCTTTTCGTTGTCATTGTGCGCGATCGCAACCAACCCCCCGGACGACGCGTTGGAGGTATAGACGGAGAGAAGTGTATCGAAATTACTGCCGATGGTGCTCGCAGTATACGATGTGTTGTCCGTTGCGATGAATTTCCACCACACTGATTTCCCGGCCGCGTTCAACCCATATTTGTTGATTCTCTTCCCCGCATGGTTCGGTTCACCAGCTTCTCTTGTTGCGCAGTCATTGTTGCCCTTGAGCGTGTCGCCAGCGTTGATGGAGACGGCATCGATAAAGCGGTCGTTCTTCGGTATTCGCCTGTTTTCGATAAAGCACGTCGGATTGACCCATCCGCCCTCCTGGCCATAGCGCACCGGATAGCGATCCGCTGAGTAACCCAGGCAGCTCCTGGCGGCGGCGTGCTGAGACTTGTTTATGCATTTCTCAGCCATGAGCCGAATCTCGAAATGCAGCCGCGCCCCTCCGTCTCTTGGGGCCCCGCTGGTGCCAACGCGGCCGATGACCTGGCCGATTTTGACGCGTTGCCCGATCCTGCACCTCAGTGAATCGGCGCCACAAATACCCTTCAGGTCGTCAAGATGCGCGTAGAGCGAAACGACGCTCGTCACCTGACCAAATCCGGCGATGTGCCTGCCCGGCGCCGGCAGCGTGTGTCTGATCAGAACATAATTGCCTAACGAGTTCGGGAGCCGGCCCCGAGCGGAAGGCGCATAGCCAAAGTCAAGAATTTCCCCGTTGGCAATGGCGCGCACGCGCTTGTCGGGATTGCGCGGTTCAGGCCGCCAGTCTTCTCCCAGATTGTAGCAGGCCGGAGATTTCAACATGTCGCAGTAGCTACCGAACGGATCGCCGAACCCCTGCGCGAGATACCAGGTTTCGCGGACAGTGTTGATTCCGGTGTTGACGCTATTCGACAGAGGGTGCTGGAACGCATCCGCCACCCATGTCGCTGCATTGGCGCAATTGGAATTCAGCCCCAGACCCAAACCCAGCAACAGCGCGGCCCTGGCGAGCGCTGCAATACTTCGGCAATCGATACCCACAACGAATACCCTCTTGGGTAAATCGGTATGGAGTCATCGTGCCGGTGGCGGATTGCGATCGACTGAAAGGCACCCCCCGGAAATGGTTGCAGGCAATAGCGGAATGTTATTGTTAAGGAACCCTGATCAGTATCTCAGCTATATCTCAGCTATCACGACACAACAGCTCGCCAGAAACTCACCAACGCGTCGAGCGGTGATGAGAGCATTGCTGACAGCCGATGAGAAAGAGAAATCACAATCACCGCTTCGGTGCGGTGATCTGCAATCCACAGCGGCGCGCGCCGCTGCGCTAGCCTACCTTACATTCTGTCCGCCACTGACGATGACATTCGCGCCACCTTGAATGACATTTCTCAGCGTATACGCCGAGATTGCCGTTTGGATCGGATCATTGATCGTTCCATTTATCAGCCTCAGGTACAGAAGAAATTTACTCACTTCGACAGAGACTGCGTTGGAAACGTAAATGACGTCCTTGTTGCGCATCTCGAACTTCGTCGCGAGATAAAACCCGG
>DASZZA010000414.1:0-6105 GCA_035545135.1 Lacipirellulaceae bacterium
CGGGCGTGACGGTGACGGGCGTGGTTCTCGCGGCAATTGGCGGCTACGCGTTCAGCCGATTCCGCTTCGTGGGCCGCAATGCCACGATGTTGGCGATTCTTACGACGCAGATGTTTCCGGCAACGATGCTGCTGTTGCCGCTGTATATCCTCATTGCAAAGCTGCATCTGATTAACACGTGCCTGGGATTGATGGTGTTTTACACGTCGACCGCGCTGCCGTTTTGCGTGTGGCAGATGAAGGGGTTTTACGACACGATCCCGGCATCGCTCGAGGAGGCCGCTCGCATCGATGGCTGCACGCGTGGGACGGCGTTTTGGCGTGTGATTTTGCCGCTCGCGGTGCCGGGGCTGGTGATTACGGCCCTGTTCAGCTTCATGGCGGCGTGGAGCGAATATATTGTCGCCGCCCAGGTGATGCAGGATGAGGAAATGTTCACGCTGCCGCTGGGGCTCAAAAGTTTTCAGGCCAGCATGTCGACCCAGTGGGGCCTGTACGCAGCGGCTTCGATACTGGTGAGTTTGCCGGTGGTGGTGGTGTTCTTGATGCTGAGCAAATATCTTGTGTCGGGGCTGACGTTGGGATCAGTTAAAGAATGAAGCTCGCGCAGGGTCGCAGTCGGGCGAAACTGCGTTGTCGCGTTAGTGCTCGAACGCCCGGACCGTAACTGTAAGTCGGCCGGCATAACACGTTGGCTCACGCGCGACATCGGGATTGCGATTGCATGGGAAGCGAGGGGCATCAGCGGGCGGCGTGTTGATTAAAGCGCCATGCGGAAGTATCTTCAAAGCTCGGCTGAATTCGCATGCCCCGTGCCGAGGATGAGTTGTATGTTACGAAGAGCCATTGGACTTTTGTTGGTCGTTTTAAGTCTGCAGGTTGGTTGCAGCAGGGGAGATAAAGGTCCTCGTGGGGTAGTATTGCTGAGGTATAACCCGGGCAGTGAGAGCACCGAACAGCGCGAAAAAGGATTTCTTGAAACACTTGCGAAAGAGTATCCGGATATCAAGGTGATCTCCTCCGATCAATACGCGGGCACAACGCCTGAATCGGCACTCGACAAGGCGACCGACGTGTTGAACAAGTATCGAGGTCGTGTCACTGGTATTTTTGCCGTCTGCGAACCGAACGCTACTGGATTGTTGGGCGCACTGGAGAACACGGGTTTATCGGGCAAGGTAAAGGCGGTGGTTTTCGATCCGAACTCCGCGCTCATCAAGGGCATGGGTGACGGATATATCGACGGAATCGTGCTGCAAGATCCGGTGACCATGGGGTACCTGGGCGTCAATACGATGCTGGCACATCTTGAAGGCAAGAAGGTGGAGAAGCGAATTGTGACCGGCGTGTACGTAGCCACGCCAGAGAAAGAGAACAACGAGCAGATGAAGAAGTTGTTAGAGCCGGCGCAGTTTCATGAGGAGGGATCGCCACCGGCGAATCCCAAGTATCGGATCGCCGTCATTCCGAAGGGAACAACGCACGAGTATTGGAAATCAGTGCACGCCGGGGCGGCGCGGGCGGCCAAGGAGGCCGGAAATGTGGAGATCTTTTGGAAAGGGCCGCTTCAGGAAAATGATACGGAAGGGCAGATCAATGTGGTCGAGGAGTTCATCACCAAGAAAGTGGATGGCCTTGTATTGGCCCCTCTTGATTCTCAGGCGCTAATTGCAGCGGTCAAAGACGCGAAGCAGCAGGGTATCCCGACGGTAATCTTCGACAGTGCACTGGGAGACGAAAGCATCGCGATCAGCTACGTGGCTACGGACAACTATCAAGGCGGCGCAATGGCGGCCCGTCGGCTGGCGGAAGTCTTGCGAAGCAATTCGAAACCATAAGAGAATTTACTTCTCCGCACCGCCGTGCAATTATACGAGCAACGCCCCGCTGCAACCCCCTTGCTTCGCATGGCGGCGATATCGAAGTCGTTCGGCGCGACGCGGGCGCTCAATGGCGTTTCCCTAGAGCTGCGTGCGGGGGAAGCGTTAGCGCTCATCGGTGAAAATGGGGCCGGAAAGAGCACGTTGATGAACGTGCTCAGCGGCGCGCTCGCGCCGGACGAGGGGGAGATGGAGCTCGAAGGCCGGTGGTACGCTCCCAGTGGTCCGCACGCCGCGCGACTCGCCGGTGTGGCCATGATTTACCAGGAATTGAATTTGGCGCCGGACTTGAGCGTGGAAGAGAACATCATGCTTGGGCAAGAGTCGTCGTATTGGGGAGTACTTGATCGCGCGGAGCAACGCCGCCGTGCCGGCGCCGCGCTGGAGCGATTAGGGCATGGCAATTTGCGGCTCGAGATGCCCGTGAGTCGGCTTTCGGTGGGCATGCAACAGCTTGTAGAGATTGCCCGCGCACTGGCAAGCGAGGCCAAGGTGGTCATCTTTGACGAGCCGACCAGCTCGTTGGCGCGGGCAGATGTGGAACGGTTGTTCGATACGATTGGCCGGTTGCGGCAAGAAGGCTTGGGGGTGATCTACATCAGCCATTTTTTGGAGGAGATACGCCGCGTGTGCGATAGTTACATCGTGCTGCGCGACGGCGAAGCGGTTGACCGGGGAACGCTGAAGGGGACAAGCGAAGCGCAAATCGTGTCGTTCATGGTAGGACGCACCATTGCCGAGTTGTATCCGCGCGTACCGCACACGCCTGGTGAGACGGTGTTATCGATAGCCGGCCTTAGCGGCGCGTCGAAGCCACGAGACGCATCGTTCGAGCTCCGCCGCGGGGAGATACTTGGATTGGCGGGGCTCGTGGGCGCAGGGCGAACCGAACTGGTCCGCTCGATTTATGCGCTCGACGCAGTGCGTAGCGGTCGCGTGCGAGTCGGTACGATCTACCCGTCGGCAACGCCCAAGTCGCGAATTCGGGCTGGGTTGGCGTACGTGTCGGAAGATCGCAAGAGCGAAGGCCTTGCGCAAGCCCGCTCCATTGCCGACAATGTAACCTACAGCCGACTGTCGCCCTACAGTCGCGGCGGGTGGCTGAATCTGAAACGCCGCGGACAGGCCGTCGCCGGGTGGATGCGAGCGTTGGAGATTAAGTCGGATACGCCGGAGGCGGCCGTCGAGTCCCTCTCGGGCGGGAATCAGCAGAAAGTGGCATTGGCTCGTGTGCTGCATCAGGGCGCCGAGATCCTGCTGCTCGACGAGCCGACTCGCGGAATCGACGTGGGTACCAAGGCAATTATCTACCGGATGATGGGAGAATTGGCGGCGGCGGGAAAAGCTATTTTGTTCGTGAGCTCGTACTTCCAGGAATTGCTGCAGGTGTGCGACCGGATCGGCGTCATGTCGCGGGGGCGGCTG
Organism: Lacipirellulaceae bacterium; assembly: GCA_035545135.1. Lineage (GTDB taxonomy): Bacteria > Planctomycetota > Planctomycetia > Pirellulales > Lacipirellulaceae > JABDGM01. Next base: position 3,306 of record DASZZA010000414.1, read on the forward strand.
CGGGAAATTCGTCCGGCGGTGGAGTGGACTGAGGAATCGCTGCTTTCGCGTGCGATTGAAACAACTGAATGATGAAAGCGCGCGGTACGAAAGTGTGGGCGTTGCTGGCGAGTCGCTTCGGGCCGGGCCTGGCGTTGCTACTGGTGTTTTGTTTTTTCGCGGTGGCGGATGCGATTCAACCGAACGGCGGCACATTTCTGACGGCGAGGAATCTGCAGGCCATGCTGATTTCGTCCGCGCCGGTAGTCATGGCAGCTCTGGGAGCAACGGTTGTTATCATCGCGGGCGGGATCGATCTGTCGGCCGGAACTGCGATGTCTTTATGTGCCACCGTGCTGGCGTGGGTGCTTTTGAAAGGCGGATCGATTGAGCTGGCGCTCGTTTGTTGTCTACTGACGGGGTGTTTGGCCGGTGCAGCGAACGGCATCATGATCAGCGCGCTGGATGTCGCACCGTTCATCGTCACGTTGGGAACGATGACGGCCTATTTGGGCTTCGCCAAGTTAGTGGCGGATGAAACGACAGTCCGCCCGCCGCTGGAGAGTGTTCCCCAATGGCTGAACGGCTTGGCAATGCCCAGCCCCAAGCCGGCGTGGCTGCTCGTGGCGCCAGGCGTTTGGATCATGCTACTGATGGCTTTGGTCTTGAGCGCCGTATTGCGTTACACGGTGTTTGGGCGTCATGTGTTTGCGCTCGGCTCGAACGAAAAAACGGCGCGACTTTGTGGATTGAACGTGCCCGCGCTTAAAGTCGCCATTTATACTGTGGCGGGACTGTTCATTGGCGTGGCCGGAGTCTATGAGTTCGCGAAACTCAAGGTGGGTAATCCAATTTCCGGCATCGGCTTGGAATTGAAAGCGATCGCCGCGGTGGTGATCGGCGGCGCTAGCCTGAACGGCGGCCGCGGCACGGTGCTGGGCACGCTCGCCGGCGCCCTCTTGATGCAGACGATTTTGAGCGGCTGCACGCAACTGGGTCTGAGCAACCCCATTCAGGACATCATTCTGGGCATCATGATCATCGCGGCGGTGACGGTCGACCAGATTCGGCAACGACGTATGGCGTAGGTGGGTGAAAATGCCGTGCGTGCGTTTAATTCCGTCGGTTCGCTCGCGGGCGCGGCCGCAAAGCAAGCGGCCAGAGCCTGCCCGCTGCGGGGTGTCGGTTCATGTTGAGTCCCGCACGCGTGATGTGCCCAACCGATTGCTGTGTCAATAAACACTACCGCTCGTTCGTTTTTGATATACGCAGCACAATGTCGACCTGATCCGGATGCTTTCCAAGCTTTACCTGAAGCTGCCCGCTCGGGTCGCGGCGTAGTGCGATCGAAGCACTGTCTGATTCACGAACAGCAGTCTTTGCCATGAGCGAGCTCGTCCCGGCGAGCGTGAGCCAATTATTCTTGTCGGCTGACGGTTGGTCCAGGATGTGGAGATAAATCGCATCGTCGGTTTGTGTACTTGCGCCCCAGGCCTGCGGCCGAATGGGGCCACCCCGAGTGCCGCGGATTGTATGGGCATATTTGGTCATCCATTTGCCGATCCCTTCGAGACGGCGGCTCATTTCCGGATCGATCGTACCATCGGGGCGCGGGCCGATATTGAGCAGTAGATTGGCATTCTGCCCGGCGGCGCGGACGAGGTAGCGAATGAGCTCGGGCACGGATTTGTATTCTTTATCGCGTGAGTTGTAGCCCCAGGAATGGTTGATGGTATCGCACGTTTCGAGCGGCAGTTTCCCGATCTTGGCCTGACCGCTCAGCCCGGCCTTGTTTTGGCCAGGAAGGTCGCGTTCAAACATTTGGAAATCTTCGCCCGGAAAGGGCGCCACATGGTGGTTGTTCCCGATAAGACAGGCCGGTTGCATTCGATGGATCATGTCATAGGTTCGCCGCAGGTGCCAATCAATCTGAGTGATCTTTGGCTCGGCGTTTTCATGGCTCGGCGTTCGTGTCAACTGCTGGTCCCACCAGCCATCGAACCAGATACCACGGATTTGGCCGTAGCGGCCGTTCAGCAACTCGGCGAGTTGGGCATTCATGTAGTCGAGGTACTTGTTCCAGTCGCCATGGTCGGGACGGCCCGTGCTATGGCCGGTCCTGCCACGGGGATAGTAGTCGGGGTGATGCCAATCGAGGAGCGAATAGTAGAAAAAGATTTTCATACCCTGTCGATGACATTCATCGGCCAGTTGTTTCAACACATCGCGGCCATAGGGCGTGCGATCGACAATGTCCCAGTCACTGACCTTCGAGTCCCACATTCCGAAGCCATCGTGGTGTTTCGCCGTGAATGTGATGTACTTCGCGCCGGAGTTCTTGAACAAGGAGACCCATTTTCGAGCGTCGAACTTTGTGGGATTGAATTGCGATGCGAACGTCTCATACTTGTTCAAAGGGATTCTTTCGTTCTCCATGGCCCACTCGCCGCGCCCGAGTACGCTGTAGTCGCCCCAATGGATAAAGATGCCGAATTTTGCGTCTTCGAACCATTTGCGGGCGGCGAGGTTTTCTGGCGAGGGATGGTACGTCGTGTCGTCGGCCGAAACCTTGAACGGTTCGGACGATGATTCAGAGTTCGCGGATTTGGTCCGCGCTGCGAGCGGCTGTGCGATCAACGCGACGACGAAAAAAGCACAGCGAATTGAGCCGCAAACCGAAACGGTTGGGTGGACTTGGCGTTTCATCATCGCGTCCTGTGTTCGAGTCTCAAATGTCGTACGATCCAGCGCCCGGGTACTAAGGAACTCTAAAAAACAGCTTCCAAGGCACCCTCACCCCGGCCCTCTCCCAGAGGGAGAG
>DASZZA010000415.1:0-2737 GCA_035545135.1 Lacipirellulaceae bacterium
GCTCATCATCGCCCACATCTATATCGGGGCCGTCGGTATGGAGGGCGGTTGGGAAGCAATGGCGCGCGGTGAGGTCGATTTGAACTGGGCACAACAACACCACTCGCTGTGGGCCGAGAAGGAACTCGGCCGTCAGCGCGATCACAAAGTTGGTCAATGTTCGTCGCGGCGCATTTTGTAATCTTCTTCGTCTTTCTTAAGCTTGACTTCTGCATCCAGAAGCAACTTCTCAAGCACTTGCCGCTGGCCAGATCGGTGGTGATCTTGAGCATTCCCCGATAATGCTCGATGTTCTGTCGTCGAGCAGCCCACGCCCGATTGTAGCTTTGCGCTGGATCAATGCATCACTTGGCGCTTTAAGCTGACTATTGTCCAATAGAAAAGCATTGGCAGCCCATCGAGACCGCTCCGGCGAATGTCGAATTGGAGCTAAGTATATACGATAAAAACGAATATCACGCGTTGGCATTTCCATGTCGGCGCGATGGCTTGGGCTGGAGGGACGTGCGGGCGGGCCGTTCCCTGTTGCTGGAGCCGAGCCATTGGCGGCTCTGGGCGTGACCAGCGGGCGTTGAGCCTGGCCTCGACAAGGCCACCCGATACCGCGCTGCGTGTCCGTCTGCGCGATCTCGCCAACCAGCGGCGCCGGTTCGGCTATAAACGGGCAGCCATGTCCGATTTTCTCAAGCTCGACATCGCGCGCATCATCACGGATGAGACCAACGATTTGACGCCCGCGATACGGGCTCGGCTCAAAGAGCTTTTGGGAGGAGCTGAAGATCGTCGATATCAGACTCGCAGCCGTTTCCCGACAGATTGAAGTATTCGCAGCAAAACATGACACTGCCCGTCGGCTCATGACGATCCCCGGCATCGGGCCGATCGGCGCGACGGCGCTGATTACCGCTGTCGGTGACGACCGCCAATTCCGGAAAGCGCGGGATCTCGCTGCCCGGCTCGGTCTGGTGCCTCGACAATACTCCACCGGAGGCGACCGGATTGGGGTGTGGCTCAAGGCGACAGCTTGCGTGAATGTATCCGGCCTCTCGCGAGCGAGCTGCTGTTGCAGCCAGGCCATGATGAGATGCGCGCGCATCGTTCCCAACAAATGATACGAACACAAGGAGCTTGGTTTTTTGACAGGGCTTACGACGCGCCATCAACTGTTCCGACATCAGTCCTAGGACCTCGCAATTTAACGAACGTGAAGCTCAGGCATGGGCCGGCGCGATCCGTTCGGAGTGGGTGTGTGGGCGCCTAAGCAGGGCCCTCGCGATTTGAGCGATCTTGTTGGCCAGGGCGACAGTGGCCTTGTTCCGGTGCATGCGATCCGCTGGCTGCTGATTCACGGCGCTCTTCCTGCATGATCCCAGCACCAGAATTCGTCGTCACCTTGGCTACCTTGATCATACCCAATTTGGGTTCTATATATCCCAATATGGGTACGATGCGACATCCTGTTGTTGGCCTGTCCAACGCGCTGTTCTCGAAGGTCCAGCAGCGAGTCCTCGCCCTCATTTTCAGCCATCCCGAACGCAGTTTCTATACTTCGGAAATTGTAAGAACGGTACGTTCCGGCGTGGGTGCCGTGGACCGCGAATTGGCAAAACTCGAACGAAGCGGCTTAGTCACGGTCGAACGCATCGGCAATCGGAAGCACTATCGTGCAAACCAAGAGGCTCCGATCTTTGAAGAATTACGGGGGCTTGTTCAGAAAACGGTTGGGCTGGCGGAACCCATCAAGAAATACTTTGAACCATATTCCGACACGATCAAGGGCGCCTTTGTGTACGGGTCCGTCGCAAAAGGGCTCGACACGGCAAACAGCGACATCGATCTCATGGTCATAGGCAACGACCTGAATTACTCTGATCTCTATACGGCCTCCCAGAACATTGAGAGACTGATTCGGCGAAAGGTGCATCCTTTATTTGTGTCGCCGGCGGACTGGCGGCACAAGACGGCCATCGCCGGATCGGTTTTCAGCAAAATTAGACGTTCGCCGAAAATTTTTATCATTGGCTCCGAAAAGGACTTGGGCGATGAGCAAGCAAGAGCTCGACAACCTCGTTAAAATTGGAAGCCTCAAGAAGGAAAGTCCTTCCCGCTACGAATATGATGGCATGATCAAATCGGCGCGCCGCGGATTGGCCGACGCTCAAAATCCAACCATAGAGACGGACAGCCAATTCGACTTGGCATACGAAGCGGCTCACAAATTTGCGTTGGCGGCCTTGCGCCGAGAAGGCTACCGATCCGAAAATCGGATTACAGTATTTCAAACGCTTGTCCACACGTTGGCTACGGACAAGGCGGACCTTCAAATTCTTTTAAAGGCACACAACGAGCGAAACTTGGCTGCCTATGAGGGTCGTGTGGATATTGATCGAAAGCTCCTTGCGGATCTCGTTGGAGCGACAAAACGACTCCAAAGTGCCGTCGGCAGACTTTCACCTCCGAAGTAGTTCAGCTACGTCCCTTCGCGTTTCTAATAATCCTTGACGACGTTCGACGCATAGCGCGCGCTGCTATCGGCTTCGGCGCGAACGCCCGGAGGCGGCTCCTGCAGGTGCGGCACCACGACGATGCGGTTGATCTCGCCGCGCCGGAACGCTTGCAGGAAGGCGTCATAGTGCTTGAACGACACGCAGCCGAACGATGCCCCGCTCGGACCGAGCATGTAGGTGTGCGCCAGGATGCCGTCGCGGCCGTACATCTTGCTGTCTTTGACCGGATT
>DASZZA010000416.1:0-3870 GCA_035545135.1 Lacipirellulaceae bacterium
CTTCTGCGATTGGACTGAAAGCGCGGGCGGGCTGGGGGGCGCCCATCCAAGGGTGCTTGGTTCGGTTGACTTGCCGGCGATCATTTCATCCAAAGCGCATTTTGCCCGAAAGTTTTCTCCAAATCCCGAAATGCTTGATGAACTTGAGAAGTTGCTCTAGCAGGCCGCTGAAAAAGTCATTTTGCGCGGCAGTTGGAGTGTGGTTCCGTGCATCTGTTTGATTCCTTTGGACTGAGGGACGCGATGCGCGGGGAAGATCAACGATCGGAAGGCTTTTTCAGCGTAAGCGTCGTCTTAAGCTTTCAATTACCCACAAATCTAGTCGCCACGGAGGCGCCCAACTCGATGTCGGTCAGACGGGATAGTCCGCGCCACATGACGATATTTCCCGGAGCGGGATCGCTGACGCGGGCGAGATAGCCACCGAGCCTGGCTATCTTGATGAGATAGCGCGAGATGGCCTTTCGGCTCGGTGGTTCGCCCTTGTCGGGTACCAAGCGATCGAGCAAACGGATTTCGTTTCTCGTCAGCGCGAGGGTTGGCGGCACGTCTGGCGCGGCACGGTTGAGCATCGTCAACCAGAAGATGCGCCAACTCACGATGCAGAAGACCGATATCAGGTTCACGAGCCGCTCCGCGGTGCGAAGCTTCGAGTCTTCTGCTTTGCATCCCGACTTGAGGATTTTGTGGAACACTTCGATCTTCCAGCGCAGTGCATACCATTGGAGCTTCTCCACAGCGTCCTTGAGAGATCGAACCGGGAGATCGGTGATCAGCTTCCAGATGATCTGCTTCCTGTTCTTGGGCTTGCTACGTTCAGTCGCATGGATCACCGTCAGCTTGAGCGGTGGATATTGTTTTTGCTTGCCGATCGGTGGCTGGAGTTGAAGCTCTTCGAATTTGATCTCCAGAACGGCCATGGTTGGGTTTGCGTTGGCATCTTGAATCTCGAAGCGATGCTGGCCTCTGACTTTTGCCTTTGCCATGTCGGCGGCAACCGTATGGCCGCCATCGCCAGCCAGGCGATCAACGCAGGTCCGAACCAGGAAATGGGTTCCGATCTCCTGTGCCGCGCAAAAGAGTTCATAGATGTCGCTCTCTCGGTCGCCGATATGAATGCAGCGCACCGGCTCACCCAATGTCGCCGTAGCATGCCGGAGGTTTTCCAGCCAACGGATGCTCTCCTTCTTTTCGATGGGGACGCGTGTCGGATTGATCTTCTTCTTGAGAGCGTCGCAGCCTTTGAATTTCTTCCGGTTCCAGAACTTGATCGCCGTCAAACCAAGCGGGAGACCTTCGGGCGTTACGGCCAAGCTGGAATGCATCAAAATTCCACAGATCGTATGGTTTCGAGGACGTCCGCGCTTTGCCCGACGGTTGCTCACCTTGTGTGTGATTCCGATGGGCTGCATTCTTTCCCTTTGAAACGAAAACTCCGTCGTATCGTGCATCACCAGCACGGGACCGTCACTCGCTGTAAAGCGGTCGTGGGTGGCCTGAAAATGACCCGACAGGATGTCCCCCTCGTTCACACGTTCGTTGGAGAAAAACCGATACGCCGCCTTGGCGTTCGCCCAGTCCTGACACGCCATCGGGATCGTCTCGCCCACTGCGCCGCCGATCTGCTCAAGCAAGTCGCGGAACCTTTTGCCGAGCCGAGCATCCTTGAACTCGCACCCCGAGACCTCACGCTCAATCCACCGGGACGCACCGGCAACGCCGCTGTCCACCCTATGGCAATCTTCTCTTGCGGCCACGGAGCACCCTCCGAATCAATTCAGGTGCTCGAAAAGGAATCACAACCGATTCATCCGATTCAAGAATTGGCAGAATTCGTGCCGCACACGATGTCGCGGATTTGTGGGTAATTGAAAGTGTGTGAGGGGCCTAGCCAAGCCGGCGTCAAGCGCAACGGCGGCATCGGAATCTTTGCAGACCTGATGGACGCGCGCTCGCTGTTTCTCACAGCGAACTCCACGACGATCTATGTCTTTATGTGTTTGGACCTTGAGCAAGGGCCGATGGTCGTAGACGTGCCGCCGGGCGTTCTAGGCCCGGTCGATGACGCCTATTTCCGCTGGGTGACAGACGTGGGGCTAACGGGTCCCGACAAGGGCAAGGGCGGCAAATACCTTTTCGTTCCGCCGGGCTATACGGGCGTGTTGCCCTCCGACGGCTACTTTGTAGTGAAGCCCAAAACATACAACAATTGGGTATTCTATCGCGCCTTCGTCCAAGGCGGTGACATCGCCGCCGCCGCGGATGGCGTCAAAGCCAAGGCCCGGGTGTATCCGTTATCGGCCGCTAGTAGTCCGCCGACGCAATCGTTCGTCAATCTATCGGGGAAGCAGTTCAACACGATTCACGCCAACGACTTTCATTTTTACGAAGAGATCAACACCGTTATCCAGCACGAGCCCGCCGACGCCTTTGACCCAGAGATTGTTGGATTATTCGCAGCAATCGGAATCAAAAAAGGCCAACCATTCGCGCCGGACGCGCGCATGAAACGTATCCTTACCGACGCCGTCGCCGTCGCGAACGCCACCGCGCGCGCCATACTATTCGCGCCGCGCGACGTGCGCGTCAAATTCTATCCCGACCGTCAGTGGGGAACGGGGTTCGTCGGCGGAAGTTATGAGTTTTTGAACAACGGCGAGCGCATGCTCGATGCGCGCACGCTGTTCCATTATTACGCCACCGGGATCACGCCCGCGATGGCCTTTGCAAAGCCGGGCACTGGCTCAGCGTATGCCTATGCCGCGCGCGACTCGATGGGCCGCTATCTCGACGGCGGCAAGACCTACAAGATCACGTTGCCCGCGCCGATACCTGCGGGACAGTTCTGGTCGTTCATGGTCTACGATGGACAAACCCGCTCGATGTTGGAGACCGACCAGAAACTTGCAGGTCTCGACAGCACTCGGAAAGATATCAAGAAAAATCCTGATGGCTCGGTGACGGTGTGGTTCGGCCCCAAATCGCCAGCGGGACAGGAAACGAATTGGGTGCAGACGATGCCGGGCAAGGGATGGAATAGCCTGTTGCGTCTCTATGCGCCGTTGCAGCCATGGTTCGACAAGAGCTGGAAGCCAGGCGATTTCGAACGCGTGGACTGATGTCCGAAACTGTGAAGGGTTTCGGATGCCGGCCGCTGACGGCTGATGCGGCGAGCATCGGCGGCCGGCGTCCGAAAGCCTGCAAGGGAGGAAACCGCGATGGGGAACGTAGGGCGGTGCAGCAGGCGCTATGGGGATTTGAGTGAGGCGGCTGTGGCGGCTGAGTTGCGGACGGGCGATCGCGCATAAGAAGCGGCACCGGGCGGGTGACTGAACCGATCAGCATGGCCGAATGCGGTGGCGTCGATCGATGAAGATTGGGGAAGTTGGCTTACGGATTCCCAGTGCAAAGTGATGTCCGTTCCCAGGCCGGCTTTCGGGGGCTAAGCGGACATCCAGTTTATGGGCATACGGGTTAACGTGTCGCCGCCTTGAGGCCCAACGTCTTGGCCAGGCCGGCGAGCGTCACGCGCTGCTCGTTGATCGCGTCGGCGAATTCGGCCGGCCCGCGCAGCGATAAGATCTGACCGGTGGTGGCGAGTTTCTTGGCGATCTCCGGATTGGCGGCGGCGACTTTGCGGAAATCCGCGGCGACGCGATTGCGCAGCTCTTCGGACATGCCGGGCGGGCCAAATACCCCGCCGATGCTCTCAAATGTCAGGTCCGGATAGCCGGCTTCGATCGCGGTCGGCACGTTGGGCTGGCTCGGGGCGCGCTGCTTGCTGGTCACCACCAGGATCTTGAGGCGTCCGGCGCCTGCCAGCGGCTGCGGCACGGCGAGCGATGACGCCAGCACCTGGATGCGGCCGCT
>DASZZA010000417.1:0-5366 GCA_035545135.1 Lacipirellulaceae bacterium
GCCCCCGAACAGCTACCGGGAATACACTTCGTACTACGAAGCCCAAGCCCTGTTTCAGGGCGATGTCGACGCTTGGGAAAGATGGAACAAGTTGTTGGTGCGCGAACTGAAACAACAGCAACAGCCCGATGGCAGCTTCAACGGCGACTTCGGGCCCGATGTGGCCACGCCGTTATCGCTCCTCGCGCTGGCGGTGAATTTCCGATTTTTGCCCATCTACGAGCGCTGACGGATGTCCATGATCACCAAACTACTGCGCTGTTGGATGCTGTGCGTTGCCCTCATCAGCGGTACTACGCTCGCCGACGCGACCGCCAACGACCGCACGGCTTCCATGCTGTACCTGGTCGATGGCGACTACATCGCGGGCACTCTGCGTGCTAGCGATACGCAAAACGTCCTGCACTGGCAAGCCGACGGCGCCGTTCAGCCGTTCGAATTCAAGGCTGGCGCCGTTCGCTCCGCTTACTTTGCCCCACCGAAACAGCGGCCGACGCCAGTCGGCGCGTACTGCATCGAACTGTCCGATGGAGACGTAGTATTTGGCGACTTGGCCGCGATCTCGAACGATCATGTCGAAATCAATTCCACTCGCTTCGGCCACTTGCGGATCGCGCGCGCTGAGGTTCATCGCCTGACGCCGGCCGCAGCGGCGCTGTTCGAATATCGCGGACCCAACGGGCTCAGTGAATGGAGGTCTCAAAACGTCAGCCAATGGCGCGAGGAGGCCGGCCGCCTGATTACCGAGCAACATGGCGCGGAGATAAAGAAGACAATTGCGTTTCCAGAACAGGCGCACATCGAGTTTGAACTCTCGTGGACCAAATCGCCACAATTCGCGCTCGTATTTGCAACCGGCGACAGCGCGGACCAAATGAAGCGAGGTTATCGCCTGGAAGTCTGGGGCAAAAAACTGGTGCTCGTTCGCGAATTGGATAATTCCGCCGACGTGGCATTCGTCGGCGAACTCGAGTCGAACACGGCGCACGTCACCCTGGAGGCGTTATACAACGGGCCCACCGGCGAGTTTTCCGTGCGTTCATTGGATGGCCGCGAGCTTGCCAATATCGTCCTGCCGAATGGAAACGAAGGGCCGCTGCGCTGCGTTGCCTTGAAAAATCTAGGGCTGGACGTGTGCCTCGAGCAGCTCTCGATCAGCCACTGGAGCGGGCATTTGCCGCCGCGTGTCGATACGGACAAACCGCGAGTTCACAAAGCCGATGGATCGATCGTCTACGGCGACGTGGTCGGGTATCGCGCCGACACGAAGCAATTCGTCGTGAGGTCGGAGAAGACGGAAGTTCGCATCGACAGTGCACAAATCGCGTGCATCGTCCTGAATCCAAGCAAAAAGAATGTGGCAACGTCGTTCCGAGTCGGCCTCAATGACGGCAGCCGCTTCAGCGGCGAGCTTACCAAAGTCGCGGGCGAAGAACTGTATCTGCAGCGTCGCGGAATCGACCAGCCCCTGATATGCCGTATTGACAGCGTGCGTTCCCTGGTCTCATTGAAGCACGATACTCATTCTCCGCCTTACGCCATGGAACGTACGGGGCGTTGGGAAGCGAAGGGAATCCTGTCGCACGGGTCGCTGGTGGCGGCCCCCACCGCTACCGACTCGCAGGCCACGTGCTTGGCATGGAAACCACTTTGGAGCACGACGGCCAGTGCACTGCGTTCAAACGTATCGGGCCGAATCATTTATCGCGATCCACCCCCGGCGCCTAAACCGGAAGACGAAGAGCGCGCCGCCCGCCGCGCGCAGCCCCGCCCTGCCCCCGGCTTCTGGGGTGCGATTGCCCGCGCGTTTAGTAGCCAGCCAGTGGTGCGGCGAAGAGTAGTGGCAAACGGCAGCGGGACACTCTGTCTCCTTACTGGCGATCGAATTCCTTGCGAGGCGGCACAGATCGATGAGGACGGAATCCATTTCACGTCGTCGGTCGTATCGTCCGATTTCGTACCGCGCCGCGCCGCGAAAGCCATTGAGTTCGTTCCCAGGTGGACAGGCGACGCCCTCGCGGAAGCCGAGCGAACGCGGCTATTGACGTTGCCGCGGATGCAAAAGAGCAATCCGCCGACGCACCTGGTGGTGTCAACGACAGGCGACTTCCTGCGGTGCCGCGTGTTATCCATGAACGCCGAGTCCCTCGTCGTTGAAACACGGTTGGAAAACAAGAAAATTCCTCGTGACCACGTCGCTTGCATCATTTGGCTGCACGATTTTGATGAGCCGAAGCCTACATCGCTACCCAAAGGTCCGCCGCCGATCGGGTTACCGATTCAGGCTGTCCAGTCGGACGGGATCCGCCTGACCTTCGTGCCGCACGAATGCAACGGCACGTCGATCTCTGGTGTCAGCGACGTTTTGGGAGTCTGCCGCGTTCGTGTGAATTCCGTCGATGAGTTCCTGCTTGGCTCAGCGATTCGTGAAGCGGCCGAAGCGCAAATTTACGGGAAATGGAAGCTGCACGATGCAATTGAACCTGAATTTGCCCGCGACACACCCGGTGGCGGAAGTGCCGATAATCCAGGCGCTGGTTCGATGCTAATCGGCAAACCGGCGCCCGATTTTACGCTCGACCTGCTGGACGGCGGACACTTCAAGCTGAGCGAGAAAAAGGGAAAAGTCGTCATCCTCGACTTCTGGGCCAGTTGGTGTGGCCCCTGCATGCAAGCGATGCCGATCACGGAAAAGGTGGCAGAGGAATTCAAGAATCGCGGCGTCAAGCTCGTCGCCGTCAACATGCAAGAAGACAAAGCATCGGTCAGTGGCGCTCTTGATCGGTTGAAAATCAACCCCGCTGTAGCGCTCGACATAGACGGCGCCGCCGCCGAGCACTACCAGGTTAGCGCAATTCCGCAAATCGTGGTTATCGACTCCGAATCGAAAGTCGCCGATTTGCTGATTGGCATCGGCCCGTCGTTCGAAGATCAGCTGAGAACGGCGGTGCAAAAAGCCCTCGCACCAAAAAAAGATAAATAGAGCCTATACCAAAATGCCCCGGAGAAGGTGGACAGTCCCATATTTGCTGCTCGGACTCCGCAAAAATTGGCTCAGTCCCCGGCATTTTGGGACAGGCTCATAATCGCATTGCGTGATTAGCGTCGGCGGCCACGCGGAATGACACTGCCGGTTCTCCAATACTTGCCCTACGTTCGACCGGCCGCCGTAGTTTCCCACGTATACGTACTCCGCATCAACTGCCACATTTCGCGCAACTCTTCTGCCGTATCGCGCGAAATCCGCCGCGACGCGTACGCCACTTCGCCATACATTCGCACCATTCGCCGAGCGGCGTCGAAAAGCGGAGTTTGTGGCTCCACGGCCATGCGAATCAGCTCCTGCGGCGTACAGTCGGGAGTGCGTGGCCGGCCACGGTCGTTGGCCCACGCTTCGAATGCGGCGAACGTGTAGCGGACAAGCTCTTCCGGCGACATCTGCGCGTGTTGCCCACCCAGGAATGGATCAGAAAAATCGCTGAAGCTCGCCGAGCGAAATTGTTTCGAGGAAGCTTCGGTTTCGGTTTCTCCAACGACATCTCGGCGGCCGCCAAACAGTTCCCGAATTTGGCGTAAGATGTCTTCGATCGACTGCATGATTTGGTGACGATACGTCCACACGCAAAATCCGACGACGAGCGCGGCAACTATGTAAAACACAATCTTCAGCACGCCAAACATTCCGCCGATGCTCGACGACAAGCTCCGCATAGCCTCGAGCGGCCGCGACATGAATTGCGTCGACGATCTTCCGCTGTGGCTCGTTGGCTTTTGCTCGCTGACGGCGGATTTGTTCGGAGTCGCTTTGCTTGGCTGGCCGGAGTTACCCCGCTGTTTCGTGTCGCTTGCTTGGTGGGCATTATTGGCTTGAAGAGACTTGCTCGTTTCACTCGCGTTGCCGTTCGATTTCGTCTGACTTTGTTTCGTGCGCTGCGCTGAATCCGGCGTGACGCTGTTTTCTCGTTCATTATCTGTGCCGCTGTTCGCGGAATCTGACTTACCTTGCTCGCCCGGTTTATTCGCGTTCCCTTGGGTATCGCTCGATGCAGTTGTGTTACCCGATTCCTTATCAGTTGGCGGCAAGCTGGCCTGCCCTTCCTTCGCGGCCCGCTTGCCTCCCTCGGCACTTGCCTGATTCTGTTGTTCCTCGCCGCCGTCGCGTTGGATGCTGTTTCGCGACGCCGCGAGACCGCCGGGTGATCCCACTTGCCAAGGCACACGGGAAAGCGCCACTTCCGCGCCCGGCCGGGGAATGAGCATTGCGAGCAGCATGATCATGACGATGAGGACCGCGCCGAATCCCACCCAGGTGCCGGCGATCGGCAGCGGCATCTCCACGCGACGCTGCCGCAAGTACCGCCGCATATTCAAAAAGCTTGTGGTCACCAACAGCGAAAGCGCTGCGAACACGTATACCAACAAGAGCCCAAACGCATATCGCCGGCGACCAACTTCCGCGACCGGAATCCAATGCTGCCCGATTCCGAACAATGGCAGTGCGGCAAGTGAAAAGTACAGTACCCAGACGCCCGGTGTGTGGGCGCCCTTTCCCGGCAGAAAGAGCCGTTTCAGTCGCTGCAATGCGGGCGGCTTCTCAGCTCCCCGGTCAGCGAGCAGTTCGTTGTCGTTCGTTCCGTCCGATTGCTGTTCCGGCCCGTCGACGCCGATTCGCTGCATCAGCCCTTCGCCGGAAGCATCTTCATCATCGTCGATCACGGTGGAATCCCAAGTAAGTCGATCCGCACACCACCATACGAGACACATCAGCGCAAGATTAATAATGTGGGTATATGGGCTGGGATGCTCAACGAACTTCACCAGCACTAGAAACATCGCCAGCCCAAGCGGCAGCGCGAACAGCGACGCCCGTTCGGAGCCCATTTCGATCGCAATCCGCGCGATCAGGACAGCTGCAAATACGAACAGCGCGAACGCGTAGTCGAGTCGCACTTCGTATTGGCCGACGTACAGTACGTCGATGAGAAAGAAGACCAGGCTGCCCACGAGCGCCATGATCAGCGCCGGACTGACGGCGATAACCAGGTAATCGGCACTCGTCATGTAAAGTCGCTTGGCCATTATCGGAAAACGTAATTCATGCACACTTGGGGGATCGCCGCCCGGTCTTTCAAGTGACGCGTTTCGATCTGCTCGCTCAATAGCGGCCCCGACATTTCGGCAAACTCGCGATCTTCAAATACGTTGAGGATCGCCGTCACCGCCATTCCACGGCGACGGAGCGTGCCCAATGCGACCGCGGTTTCCGGCGTCACGCGGGTCAAAATCGCAATCACGCTCGCGCTTTGCGGAAGTTGACTTGCCGCTTCGCTTACAAGCTGCGAAAAAGTGAAACCATCCGTCTTCTC
>DASZZA010000418.1:0-8106 GCA_035545135.1 Lacipirellulaceae bacterium
CTCGGCCGCCGGCCGATTCGTCGGCCATAGCGTCGCTAGCGGCTGCGCGCCATCCGGCTAGAATAAACTAAGAGCTTCTAACAAAATGGCTTCGGAGAGGGGGACCCGGCCATCTTGTTAGAAGCTCGAAAAGCCGTTTCAAAACTGGGCGGGCGAGGCTCCTGCTGAGTCGAAAGCGCCTCCAATCGCGGCTCAACAGGAGCTTGGCCCTCCCTAAACCGGTTTTGACACGGCTTCTAGGTGGCGCATGATTTGCGCTATCCAGGGGCTATTCTTTATTGGAACGCGAAAACGAAGAGAGAATAGGCTTAGCATAAGCATGGGATTGGTGCTCGCACGGAATCGGCGACATTCTTGGGTCTGGCGTCGGTGTTCGTCCGTCCTTTGGCGGATTTTGCCGGGGCTCATCTTGTCGGCCGCGTTGCCGTCGACGGCGGTTGCCGCTGAGCCGGTCGAGACATTTGTCAAAGGCCTGCAGAATCGCGGGCAGCACGAGCTGGCGCTTGAATATCTCGAGCAGTTGAAGACCAGCCCTCTGGCGGACGACGCGATGCGCCGGCGAATTCCGTACATGCGCGGCGTGGCGCTGATTGAACAGTCGCGGCAGACACCCGATCCAACGCAGAGAAAGCGACTGCTGGATGAAGCGGGACAGGAATTGGCGCAATTTGCCGCATCGAATCCGCAGAACGTCGATGGCGCCGAAGCGCAGTTGCAGCTGGGTACCGTGCAGATGTCGCGCGGTCAGGAACTGGCGTCGCAGATGACTCAGCTTCCAAAGACCGAGGAATATGATGCGCAGCGAAAGGGCATCGGGCGCGAGGCGCGCATCGCGTTTGCCGAAGCGCGCGACACGTTCAAACGCGCCGAGGACATTTACAGCAGCGAGTTGGAGAAATTGCCGCCGACGTTGAGCGATGAAGCGCACGGTGATACGGGCAGCAAACGACAGGAGTATCGAGGGCGCGTGGCGCAGTTGCGTTTCCTGCGGGCGCAGACTCAATTCGAAGAAGCCCAATCGTACCCGCCCGAGGCGGAAGAATTCCGCAAATTGAACGAAGCGGCAGCGCAGGACTTGTCGAACGTTTACGACGAGTTTTCGCGTACGCTGTTGGTGGGGCTGTACGCGCGGTTGTACGAAGGCCGCTGTTACCAGTCGGTCGGCGAATACCAGATGGCGCTTGGGTGCTACGAAGAACTCATCGCCAAGGACAACGTGCTGCCGCCGTTCCGCAAACTGGTGGCCGACGCAATTCAGCACAAAGCGGAAGTTTTCATCGCGCAGAAGAAATACGACGAGGCGATCAATATATGCCGGGCCTGTTTGAAGGATGCCCACAAAGACGAGGCGACTCAACCGGAATGGCTCGGCGTTCGGTACCGTCTGGCCGACGCGCTTTCGAAGAAAAGCGAATCTGTGCACGATGATTCACTTGGAAAGCGCAGGATGATGGTCGAGGCCCACGAAGCATACCTGGCCGTTTCGAAGTCGCCCGGCGAGTACCAGCTCGCGGCGCGAACGGCCGCAGCCGTTTCCGGTAAAGAAGATAAACCGGAGAAGAAGAACAAGGAAGAACCGAAGAACTTTCAAGCCGCTTACGAACTAGGAAAGGAAGCACTCGAGTCGTACCACACGGCGAAAATCGCGATCCCCACTGCAGAGAACAACAATCCGCCTGCGGTGCCCGAGCTGAAGGCCCAGATGGAAACCGGCAAACAAGACGCGCGCCGCTATTTCGGGATGGCCATGTCGCTCGTGGATGCCGACACAGATCCCAAGCTGCTCAATGAGGTGCGCTACTTCCTGTGCTGGCTGTACTGGGACAGCGAGGATTATTATCGGGCGGCCGTGCTGGGTGAGTTTTTGGCGAAGCGGTATCCGGACCATCCGGCTGCAGGCTCGGGGGCGAAGATTGCGATGGCGTCGTTCGAACGACTCTACAACGCGGCGTTGACCGAGAAGCGCGGGCGCGACAAAGGCGACTTCGAAGCCAAACACATGGCCGACATGGCGGACCTGATCACGCGCCGCTGGCCCGGCACCGACGATGCCGATGCGGCTTTCGGTGTACTGGTGAGTTGTGCAACTCGCAGCGGACGGATCGAAGAGGCGGAGAAGCTGGTGGGCCGAGCATCGGCCCAAGCGCGGCCGCGGCTGGAGCTGCAACTTGGCGTCGCGACGTGGGCCCGCTATTTGGAACTCAGTCAGGCCAGTGAAGCGGCATCGACGGAGAGTGCGTCGCTTGACACGCTCAAGTCGGCGGCGGTAAAGCATCTCCGCAGCGGATTCGATGCGGCTCGTAAAGAATCGCAAGTGAGTGATTTGGCGGCCACCGCGGCGCTGTATCTCGTCCAGTCGCAGTTGGACGAGAGTAAATACTCGGATGCGATCAAGTTGTTGGAAGACGACAAGTTGGGGCCGCTCAAGCTGATTGACGCCGAAAACCCGACGGCATCGCAGCCGCAATACGCGGTGGAAGCCTATAAAGCGGCGCTGCGGGCGTATGTTTCCGTGACGCCGCCGCAAGATGAAAAGGCGATGGATACGATGGCGGCGTTGGAACGGGTCGTCAAGGCGAGCAGCGCCGGTCGGCAAGCGACCGAGGAGTTGAACCGTATTTACATTGGCATGGGCGTTGCGCTCGAGAAGCAAATCGACTCGCTCCGCGCGTCCGGCCAGGATCAGGAAGCTGCCCAAGCGGCCGCCGCCGTGGCGAAGTTCCTGGACCGGATCAATCTGAAACAAAGCGGCGCCAACTGGGCGACGCGGGTGTGGCTCGCACAGATGTATTACACGACGGCGGTCGGGCAAGACATGGACGTAACGCAGCCTGGGCCGCCGCCTCCGCCGAAGCCGCTGTCGTCGGCTTCGCGCGGTTACCTGATCAAGGCGCGAGACGCCTATCAACGATTGCTCAAGGACGCAGCCGCAAACCCGAAACTCGCTCCGAACGACACGGCCGCGCTGGCTGCCAAGATGCAGCTTGGCATGTGCTATCGGGCGTTGGGCCAGTTGGCAGAGGCCCTCGATGTGTTCGCGGACGTGCTCAAGGAAAAAAACGCGTCGCTCGCCGTGCAGCGCCTCGCGGCGTTGACCTACGCGGAGCGCGGTCAGCGTGACGACTCGAAGTACTTCGAGAGCGCAATCCATGGCGGATACAAACAGCCCAATGGCAAAGAATTGGTTTGGGGCTGGCTCAAGATCTCGACCGTGGCGGCGCAGGCCGCTCGCCGCGATCCGAGATTTCACGACGCATTTTATGAAGCGCGATACAACATTGGGCGATGCCGATACCTGGCCGCGATGAAGAAACTAGGCGACGCTCGCCGGAAAGACCTTACGACTGCCAAGGAAGGCGTGGTGTCGTTCGTGCGGCTTTATCCGGATATGGGCGGCGAGAAATGGAAACCGGCGTTTGAGAAGCTGCAGGAACAGATCAAGGCGGCGATGAAGGATGAACGATGAAGGATGAAAGACATAAGTATAACGTAGTCTCACAAGATCGATTCACGGGCTCCCTCACCCCGGCCCTCTCTCAGAGGAGCGGAAGTTAGCGATACACGACCCGCAACGATTCTGCGCCGAACAATGAATTCGCAATCACTCATCCATCATCCTTCGTCTTTTATCCGAACACTCACCACCATAGTGAGCGTGTCTATCGCATATCCGGCGATTGCGCCTGCCGCGTTCACCGATCGCGTACGGTTGGCGCACGGCAGCGAGGCGGGCGAGATAACCGACACGACGCCGCTCGCGGTGACGGTAAATAAGGGGTCGATCGGCAGTCGGACCGTTGCCGTGAACGAAATTAAGCAGGTCCAGTTCGAGGGCGAGCCGTCGGAGCTGTCGCAGGCGCGTGCCCATGCGGGAAACGGCGCGTATGCAAAGGCATTGCAATTGCTCGACAAAATCGACGCGAGCGGAGTTCAGCGTGATCTGATCAAACAAGACATCGAATTCTACAAGGCGTTTTGTGCGGCGAAACTGGCGCTGAGCGGCGATGGGCAAATTCTGGACGCAGGCCGGTCGCTCAATTCATTTGTCCACGAGCATCCGAACAACTTCCATTACCTCGAAGCAGTGGAAGTGATGGGCGACTTGCTCATGGCCGATGGTCGGTTCGAAAGCGCGGAAAAGCAATACGCTGAATTGGCCAAGGCCCCCTGGCCCGATTATAAGATGCGGGCAGACGTGAGCGTGGGCCGCACGCTGCAGGCGCAGAACAAGCATGCGGAAGCGATTCAAAAATTCGACGAGGCGCTGGCGCTCGCCGACGATTCGGCCGTCGCGCAAGATCAAAAGCTGGCCGCCACACTGGGCAAGGCGGTCAGCGTCGCCGAAACCGGCAAGGTCGATGAAGCGGTTGGCACGATCGAAAAAGTCATCCGCGATGCCGACCCGCAACAGAAGGAGTTACAAGCGCGGGCCCATGTTGCGCTGGGTAAGTGCTTCGAAAAGGCGGGCAAAACCAAGGACGCGCTGTGGGCATTCTTGTACGTTGACATTATCTATAACACCGTGCCCGAAGTGCACGCCGAGGCGCTTGCGCATCTGATTCCGCTATGGAAGGCGGTCGGTCAGGAGGAGCGTTCACGCGAAACTCGCGAAGCGCTGCAGCAACGCTATCCGAATAGTCGCTGGGCAAAGCAGCAATAAGATTTGTTGATTTAAGATTTCCGATTTAAGATTGAACGATGCAAATCTTAAATCTAATATCTTAAATCTTAAATTGATTCTCTTATGCTCGCGGATGAAATGCGTCATGCACCTTTTTGAGCCGCGAGTGATCGACGTGCGTGTAAATTTGCGTCGTGGCGATACTTGCGTGGCCGAGCATTTCTTGAACTTGCCGCAAGTCGGCGCCGCCGGCCAACAGGTGCGTGGCGAAGGTGTGACGCAGCGAGTGCGGGCTTAAATCGGTATTACAGCCGGCCAGCTTTGCGTACAGTTTCAGAAGTTCCCAGATTCGTTCGCGTCGCATGCGGCCGCCACGAGAAGAGAGCAGCAAGAACTGCGACGGTGGATCACGGCGCGCAGCAAGCTTTGGCCGTTCGTGCTCCAAGTACGATTCGACGGCTCCCACGGCTTGGCGGCCAAGCGGCACGAGGCGCTGCTTGTCTCCTTTGCCGTAACACATGCAGTAGCGCTCGGGCAAATGCACGTCACGCGGTCGCAACAGCGATAGTTCGGAGACGCGGCAACCGGTTGCGTACAGCAACTCGAGCATCGCGCGATCGCGACGCCACCAAGGGCGCGGTGGCCGCGGCGTGCTGAGCAACGATTCGATTTCCGACTGGGACAACACGGTCGGCACGCGCTGCCATAACTTTTGTGTGCCGAGGAGCTCTGCCTGGTTGTCGGTGAGTAGGCCTTCCAATTGCAAATAGCGGAAGAAGACTTTCAGTGAAACGATGTGACGGCTGATCGAGGCCGGGGCCAGCTCCTGAGCAGTGAGCCAAGCCGGATAGTCGGCAAGATCCGAAACAGTCAATCCGGCGATGCGGCGGCCGCGAAGCCACTCGAAAAACCGCCGCAGGTCGCGTTCGTACGCCACAACACTGTTTTCGGCCAGGTGGCATTCACTGCGCAAGTAGCGAGTGAACGCGTCGCGCCAGCGGGCGGCGTCTTCGGCAGCGGTCAGACGGCATGGTTTGATTTCTTTGCGGTTGCTGGCCATCGGTGGAACGGCGCGCTTCGTTTGGTATGCCACTGGCTCAGCCAGTGCGCATTGATTAACGCCAGTGATTGCACTGGCAAAGCCAGCGGCACCCCGCCACACTCTTACTATCGACACGCGTACAGCGCGTCGTGGGTTGCCCCTGGGCAGATGCGGGTGGCGTTGGGTATGCTAGCGCCGCGTAGTGCGGTTGTGCGGATTGGGAAAAGATTTCGTGGGGCAGGCTTGCAGCCTGCCGAGTGAACGCTGAGAGCAAACGATTATGGCAGATTGAAAGTCTGCCCCAGGGCGATGCAACGCATTGTCATCGACGAACCTTATAAGTTCGTGCCGCCGGCTTATTCCGAGTGGTGGCCGACGATTCTGCGCTTCTATTTGCGGCGCTACCTGCGGAAGGCGTTTGGGATTCATTCGGTCGAGTGCCGGCATGTGGAGCGGCTGCGGGAGTCGTTGGCGGCCGGTCACAGCGTCATGCTCGCGCCGAATCATTGCCGGCAGTCCGATCCCGTCGTATTGGGTGTGTTGGGCATGGAAGCCGATTGCCATCTTTTCGCCATGGCGAGCTGGCACGTGTTCAAGCAGAGCCGTTTTCAAACATTCATGACCCGGCGGATGGGCGCCTTCAGTGTGTTGCGCGAGGGGAACGATCGGCAGGCGATTGAAACGGCCATCGAGATTCTGGTGGCGCGCCGTCGGCCGCTGATCGTCTTTCCGGAAGGGGCTATGTCGCGGCATAACGATATCATCGAGGAGATGATGGAAGGACCGTCGTTTATCGCCCGGCAAACGGCCAAACGACTCAAGAAAGAAGGCAAGCCGGGCGGGGTCGTCATTCATCCGATTGCAACGCGCTACGCGTTCAATGGCGATTTGGCGAAATCGCTTTCTCCCGATTTGGATGCGTTGGAAAAAATCGTGTCTTGGCAACCGCAGCATCAGTTGCCGCTGGTTGACCGAATAACGAAGATTGGAAAAGCATTGTTGTCGCTCAAGGAAATCGAATACTTCGACAGCGCACGCAGCGGCAATATCTACGAGCGGGCCGAGAAGTTGGTCGAGGAAGTGCTGACCCGATTGGAGACGGAGTGGCAAATCAAAGACACGTCCGGCAGCCCCACCATCCGGGTCAAGCGGTTGCGGACAGTCATACTTCCAGACATGATGGCCAATCGCGTTACATCGCAAGAGCGCGAGCGGCGCTGGCGCGACCTGGCAGCGGCCTATTACGCGCAGAACATTTCGAACTATCCGCGCGATTACATTTTGCCGGAAAAGAATCTACCGGAACGCATTGTGGAAACGGTGGAGCGGTTGCAGGAGGATTTCACGGACCGCATGAGCGTTCACGAGCCGTTTCATGCTGTAATCCAGGTAGGTGAGGCAATCCCTGTGGGCGCCGAGCGAATGCGCGACGAGGCGGGCGATCCCGTAATGGCCAATATCCGGGGCCAATTGCAGGCGATGATCGACGAGATGGCGGCGGAACGGACGCCGGTGTGAAGAAGTCGAGAGTCGAGGGTCGAGAGCCGGAGAGCGGTCGCCGGGGCTACTAAAAATTTGAATGCAGCACGGATTTGACAATAGCGCATCTTCGACTTTTCAATAGCCCTGCGCCGAAGGACAGGCCATTTGTGCAGTCGCCGCAACACTGGCGGAACGGCGGCAGCATTGACTAAAATGGCGCGAAACAAGTTCGCAGGAAATCTATGGCTCAAAAGTCACTACCGATGAGTGGATGCACGATCGCTTTGTCCGAATTAATCGAGGGGCAAGAGGGCGAGTTCTTCGCACAGTTGTCGGAGAAGCAGGAGCTAAAGACGCGCGACGGGAAGCCGTACTACCGTGTTACGTTTCGCGATGCACGGCGGGATGTTAGTTTCCCGATTTGGTCGGACGCACCGCTCGCCGATGCATGCCGAACGGAATGGACACCGGGTCAATTCTTCAAGTTGCGAGCCGTGTTGCGGCAATCGAATTACGGGCCGCAACTCGATATTAAGAAGATCCGGCTCGCGATCGACGGAGATCGGAAGGATGGATTCGATCCGCAGATGTGCCAGCCGGCGTCGCGGTTTGACCCGGTCGAGATGTTTGCGGAGCTGATGAACATTATCGAATCGCGTGTCGAGAATAAGGGGCTGCGAAAGCTCGTCGCCGATATTCTGGAACAGCATCGCGAAGAGCTGCTGACGTTACCGGCCGCGAAAAGGAACCATCACGCGTTTGTGAGCGGGTACTTGGAGCACGTGCTCAATGTGACGCGAACGTGCTGCCATCTGGCCGACAAATACGCCGAGCTTTACAGGGATCTCGATCCGCCGATCAACAAATCGGTGGTGGTCGCCGGGGCCGCGCTGCACGACATCGGCAAGCTGCGCGAATTAGAGGTTGGGCCTGCGGGGGCCGATTATACGCCGGCCGGTTG
>DASZZA010000419.1:0-2002 GCA_035545135.1 Lacipirellulaceae bacterium
AAAACCCGCGACTCGCAGATTTCCATTGGCAACAAGGATACGGCGCATTCTCCGTTAGTCCATCGCATGTCGGTCCGTTGGTCCAATACATCATCAACCAAGAAGAGCATCACCGCCGCGAAACGTTCCAGGATGAATTTCGCCGGCTGTGCGAGAAATACGGCATTGCGCTCGACGAACGCTATGCGTGGGATTGATCGCGAAGGGCCCGATCACACGTTTAACGCTTTCAGCGTAATCGGAGGAATGGTGACCGATTACCCAGCGTGCGCCGCTCTCGCGGCGACGCTGGGCTTTGGAGTGAAACGCCTACGGCGTACGTCGCATCACGCGGGCACTTGGACGTATTCCACCAAGCTCGTCGGCTGAGGTATGGCAAGCCCATCCTCACGCATTCCCGCTAATTGCAACTCGATCGCCTCGCGCAACACCGTTTCTGTTTCCTCAACCGTGGCCCCAGTCGCCACGCAACCGGGCAAATCAGGTACGTAGGCCGTGTAATTGGAAGTGCCCTTCTCGATGACAATTGCATAATGTTTCGTTGAATTGTTCTCTGAATTCCCCTTGGAATCTCGGCCCCCCGGACTACTATTAAATGGTACAATAATCTTACCAGTAAGACCCGACGAACTAGGCTACCCTGCCATGTCCTCCCTCGCCACAACCCGCATGTCCTCCAAAGGCCAGGTCGTCATCCCCGAAGCAATTCGCGACGAGTTAGGCCTCGAACCGGGCACACAGTTTGTCGTCGTCGGCCAGCGCGATGCCATTATCTTGAAGTCGATCTCCAAGCCATCGCCAGCCGAATTTAAGGCCATGCTGAAAACGGCTCGGCAACAAGCGCGTAAAGCCGGCATGAAAAAATCCGATATCACCGCCGCCATTCGCAAGGTTCGCAAACGATCGTGAAGATCGTGCTCGACACCAACGTGTTCGTTTCGGGCATCTTCTTCGGCGGCCCACCGGCGGCCATTCTCGAAGCCTGGCAATCGGAACGTGTTGAACTGGCCGTTTCGCTCGAAATTCTTGCCGAGTACGAGCGCGTTTGCAATGAATTGTCGGCCCATTTTCCAGACGTCGATCCGTCAAAGTTCTTGGCTTTGGTTGCCCTCAACGCCGACCTCTTCGAGTGCCCGACATTGCCGGAAAAAGTTTGCGACGACCCCGACGATGATAAATTTCTGAGTTGCGCTCTTGCGACGAATGCGAAAGTTGTTGTCAGCGGCGACAAGTAGCTTTTGAGCTGTTCCGGGTATCATAACATTGAGTGTATCACACCACGGAAGTTCGTTGACCGATTTTCGTCGCATCCGCCCAATTAAACAAATGCTCACTGCCCAACAAATCATCGACCTCCTCCGTCTGATCCCCCACGAGTCCGAAGGCGGCTACTTCCGCGAAACGTACCGCGCCGCGACCGTCATCCCCGCCACCGCTCTGCCCGACGGTTACTCCGCCGACCGCAACGCCTCGACCGCCATCTACTACCTGCTCACGCCCGAAACCTTCTCCGCCATCCACCGCGTCCGGAGCGACGAAGTGTTCCACTTCTACGCCGGTGACGCCGTTGAAATGCTGCAACTCTCACCAGACGGCACTGCCCGCACCATCTTTGTCGGCAACGATCTCGCCGCTGGTCACGAGCCGCAAGTCGTCGTCCCGGCTGGCGTGTGGCAAGGCTGTCGCCTCATCCCTGGCGGACGTTGGGCCCTCATGGGCTGCACCGTCGCCCCCGGCTTCGACTTTGCCGACTTCGAGCTCGGCAAACGGGACGCGCTGCTCGCTCGCTACTCTACGCACTCGGAACTCATCGCCGCGCTCACGCCCAACTCGTAGCCGAATTCGCAAGAATTCGGCCCATCCGTCACGGCCTTCTCCCTGCCGAATTCGTGCGAATTCCGCTACAGTTGCGCCATGCCCATCGAGCAACAATCCAACGCGAACCAAATCCCGCCGCAGCTCGGTTTGTGGGATGCCGTCAGCATTATCGTGGGCATCGTCG
>DASZZA010000420.1:0-3877 GCA_035545135.1 Lacipirellulaceae bacterium
CTTCGTAGTCGATGGCGTTGACGTGAACGCCGACGACGTTGTGTTTTCCACGGTCGATCATCCTGTAGCTCCTGAATTTCCTTCGATCTGTTCTGCGGGTCGGCGGCGACTCGGCTTGGCGATCCGGATCAGCCGCTCGAAGGTGAGTTGCGGTGCGCATGCGGCCGCCCAAGCGAGACGGGCGGCGCCGCGGAAGTGCCGTCCGCCGTACAGCTCGGCGAGGGCAACACGATATTGATTTCGGGCGTGGATATCGATTGCCTCGGCCAGTCGTTGCCAGCGCGAGCGGGCGTTGCGGTCGGCCTGGAAATCTTCGAACGAGATTGGCGGCAAGGCGTTTTGGCGGCGTCGAGCCAATTCGCAGGCATAGAGCACGCTGGTTCGCATGCGACGCATCGCCGAGCCGTTCATGCTTGATTGGTGCATGCGGTAGTGCAGCAGCACGCGATCGAGGTTTGCGAGCCGAGCAATTTCGCCGATGCGCAACATCAGGTCGTACTCTTCGCCGAAGGCAAGGGACCAGTAGCCGCCGATTTGGCGGAGCACATCGGCTCGAATCATTACGGACGAATGGGCAACCGCGTGCCGGCCAGTGCGGAGGGCGTTCATGATGTCATCGTGCTGGGTGGGCAATTTGAGGCTCGGGCCGACGCTGCAGGCGCCCAACGGCGCAACTTGGGTACCGACGAGAGCAACTCCGGGGTGCGTGTCGAGAAAGGCGAGTTGGTCGGCTAAACGCGTGGGCAGAGCGATATCGTCGGCATCCAATCGCGCGATGTAGCGGCCGGTGCAATGGCGCAGCCCGCGGTTGACGGCGGCCGATATTCCGGCGTTCTTTTGATGGAGAATCAGGAAGCGGTGATCGCGCAGGGTTGCGAGAAATCCGGGCGTATCGTCGCGCGAGCCGTCGTCGACGATGACGCACTGCCAAGCGTGCAGCGTTTGGTCGAGGACGCTTTGCACGGCCTGGTGGATGTACGGCATGCCGTTAAAGACGGGCATCAAGATGGAAACATCCGTCGACATCGGGTGCGTGACGAAGGGAGTTAATTGGATTGAGGTTTGGTGTACAAGTTTGGGGTCAAGGGACGCATGAGGGGCGACGGTGGTTGGCGTTTCTTCGGGCTGGCGGCCGATGCTAAGGTGGTTGAGGCTGCGCGTTGATGTACGACAACGAGGCTCAATACAGTCGCGGCGGCGAACAGGCCCATGTCGCGCGGCATGACGAAGGCGGATTCGGCGACACCGTCGACAAAGATGCCAATCAAGATCGCCGCGATGGCGCTGTATTCGGGAAGTCCTGTTCGTTCGACCAGGCGCGTGGCGCGCGCCGTGGCCCAAACCGCGATGGCCAATGCGATCGCCAACCCAATGAAGCCCAGGTCGACAATCACTTGGATATAGGCGTTGTGCGAATGCCGAGGGAACCAACCGAGCGCGTCGCTTGCCGCGATTGTCCGGTCGACGAGCCAGAACGTTCCGGCCCCGAAACCTTGTAGATAGTGACCGGGTAACTGGCGCCAGATGAAGTGCCACAACGGCACTCGACCGGTGAGGGCGGAGACGTCGTCGGTGCGTCCGAGGGTGGTGATGGCCTGAGCATCGCGGGTGACGGTCAGACCGAGCGTTTCGGCGCCTAACAAGCCAACGGCAAGGAGCGTGGCGCCGGCGGCGGCCAAGAAGAGCCAGTTACGCGCGGGTCGACCGAGGACGTGGACCGCGGCCATGCCGGCTGCAAGGCTAACCAATTCGGTGCGCGCTTTGGTCAGATAGACGACGAACGTTGCAGCGACGAAGACGGTCCACCACAGGCCTGTTCGGCCGTGACGGCGGATGGCGAAGGCATAGCCGATCAGGGCGACGACAAGCGCTTGGACGGCGAGGATGTTGCTGTGAAGCGAACCAGTAAGGCGGTAGTCGGAGACCCACGGAGTAAAGCCGCCGGTGAGGATTTCGAAGGAAACGGCAGCAAGGACCGATCCGCCGAGCGCAATAGCAAGCACGTAGCACAGCGTGCGGGGGTCGAATCGACGAGCGATCGCAATGGCGACGCCGGCGTACACTAATAGTCGCAGCAACTCGCGGATTGTAACGCCGGGTTCGTTTGACCAAAGGACGCTGATGGAGGCCCACAGCACTCCGAGGCCGATCAGGAACGTAAGGCCGTCCCATTGGAAGTGGGCATTCTGAGGCATCGTGGCCAGACAAACCCCGCCGGCGGCGAGCAGCAAAATGAGGCCGAGGGCGCGGCCGGCGCCAGCCGCCTCGAGACCGCCCTCCATGACGGTCTTTTCGTTGATGCCGCGTCCGTCTTCGACGAGCTCGGCGTCTCGCGCGTTGGCGTAGTTTGGATCGTGAACCAGACCGATGAGGGAGCCGGTTATTAGCAGTCCTACACACCACGCTGTCAGCACCGTGCGGAGCGACGTATCGGAACGGAGATGGTTATCGAGGTTTTGGATCACAGTGAGATGGTTTCGTAAAAGCTCGTCAGTTGAGACCAAGAAGAGAACTGCCGGTTCCATTTGAAAGGTGGCGGGCGCGATCGCATTGCAGGAACCAGTACCACTGGATGAGCGTTGTGGCACCGTAAGCCAGCACCATCGTGTAGCCGACGCCGTTCAATCCGCAGTGGGCGATAAGTGGAATGCCAGCCAGGATGACGACGGCAAGTTGCACGACGATGGCGGCGAACATGGCGCGCCCCTCGCGGAGTGCGGCCAGCGAAGCATCGATCGGCACGCCGGCGACGCGAACGAGCATGCCGAGGCACAACGTGGCGACGATGCCGCCGAGTCCGCCGTACTGGGCTCCGAAGATGAGTCGAACGAGCGGCCCGCCCACCGCGGCGAGGGCCAGGAATGCGATTCCGCCGACGAGCGTGACCAGCACGGTGGCTTGAATCGTCAACCGTCGCAGGTCGCGCATACCGCCGACGGCAAAGCGATTGGCTGACAGTGCCCGGCCGAAATTGGTTGCCGTCAGCAGCAGCGGGTTGATGAACAACACGACGGCCTGGGCGCTGGCGAAGCGGCCCAGGCCGTCGAGTCCGTATTGCCAGCCGACGATCCACCGATAGAGCGAATCGCTCAACAGCCAGGCGATCGAAATCGCCAGTAGCCATCGGCCGAACTGGAGGTTGTAGCTCCAATGAACGGCCGCGCGCCGCCGACGGAACTCGAAATCGGAGCGGTGGCTGATCATCCAGACGAATGAAATCAGGCAGGCCGCGGCGACGGCGACGAGTGCCGTGTTCGCGGTCAGCCAGCCGCGACGGGCCAGCCATACGAGCAGCAGCAATTGGGCGACGGCGATCGGCGCATCGAACGTCAGCAGCTCGCGCACAGCGATTTGCGCCATGCAGATGCGGCGGACGTGTTCTCGGAGCGTCATCATCAATGTGAACGGAACGAGGGCGAAGCACATCATCGAAAACCAGCCGGACTGGCCAAACCAGGAGGAGGGCAGCAAACCGGCGATCACGAGCACGGCGGCCAGGACAGACGTCAACAAGACGGTGTGAATCGTGACGCTGCCGCAGTATCCAGCGCGTCGTCCGGACGACATGCGCGGCGCACGCGAGGTGAACGGCGTCCAAGTGAGCGCGTTCGGAATTCCGGCGAGCAGCCAAAACGTGGTGGTGGCAAGGACGTAAATGCCTAACTCCTCGCTGCCGCAGACTCGGCCTACAACGACGGTCGTGGCGAAGCTGGCCAGACTGACGACGGCTTGATCGGCCACGACCCACAGGGTTTGCGCCAATTCGCGCGCGCTCTCGCGCCGGCGCAGCCGGAGCAGCGTCGTCGACAGGCGAGACAGCGGTTTGTCAGCAGCGGAACTCACGGGTGTGAACCACCAAGCTAGGCGTCAGACGGGC
>DASZZA010000421.1:0-3554 GCA_035545135.1 Lacipirellulaceae bacterium
GCCGCCAAAATATGTGTTGCCGCCCGACGGAGGCGCGAGCGTGAACACGCCGCTGCCGGTCTTCGTGAGTCCCCCCACGCCGCTGATGACGCCGCTGAACGTGGTCGAGCTGTTGTTGCCGCCGGTCGTGAGCGTGTTGACATTAAGATTCAGATTTCCACCGGACGTGCCGCCGCCGGCGAGCGAACCAATGACCTCGTTCACGGGCGTGCCCGTGACCGGCAAAATGGAAAGACTGACGCCCGCCGCATTGGCCAGGTTCACCGACGCCAAGTCACCCATGGCTCCGCCGCCGCTGAAAACGACGGGCCCGGCATTGATGTTGAAGGTGCCGGCATAGGGCGTGTACAGGCTCGTAGAAACGCTGCTGGTGTTAAGCTGCAATTGTCCGCTGCCAATTTTGTTCCACGTGGCGTTCGGAGAACCGGTCGCCGAATTGCCAGCCACTGTGCCGGCCCAAGTGAAGTTGAACCCTTGCGTATCGATCGTGCCGCCTCCGGCCTGGATAGTGATCCCGCGTTTCGGCGCGCTCACGAACATGTTGGCGTTTATCTGGAGCGTACCACCATCGAATGTGACTTCTTCGGGATAATAATTTCCATCGAGATTCGGATTGATCGGCAGGCCGTCGCTGGCCTGAATCTTCCACGTTCCCTGTTGAAGTATCAGCCGTCCGGTCCATAGGTTATTGAAGCCGCCTGTGGGGGCGCTGGCGTAGAAGGTGCCATTGCCAATTTTGGTTAAATCGCCGCCGCGAAAGCCGTTCGTTGGGCCGTAGGACGTGGAAAAGCCATTGGTGTCAATCGTCCCGCCATTGTCTCCGAGGTTTATGCCCCGAGTGCTGGTCAAGTCGAAATTGGCTCCAAAGCGCAATGCGCCACCATCGAGCGTAATGTTCGTGGCTAGTGTGCCGGGGACAGCACCCAGATTCGCGTCGGACGAGACAACAATCGCACCGCCATTGATGACTGTCGCGCTGTGAGAATTGTTACCCGAGAGTGTCAGTGTGCCGCTGCCGGTTTTCGTGAGCGTCGTACCGCTGATATCGCCGGCAATGCCATTGTTGAAATCTGTGTCGATCACGCCGCCGCCGGTGCCCAACAGCACGCCCCGCTGGGTGGTTAGCGTCAGATTGTTCTGGTTGAACCGCAGCGTCGCGCCATTGTTGATGGTAATGTTGACCGTTGGCGATGCTGGATTGGCGCCCACTGCGCCGCTAATGATTCCCAATACACCATCGCTAATCGTCGTGCCGCCTGTGTACGAATTGTTTTTGGCAAGATTGAGCGTTCCGGGCCCGTTTTTGACCAATCCCGCGCTGCCCGCGACCGCCGAGCTGATCGTCGCCGTTACGCCCGCATTGACATTCACGTCCGAACCGGTGAGTGTCAGCGTCGAACCAGTGATCGTGTACCCGTCGGTTTTGAAAGACAGGCTCGATACCGACTGCGGCGCGGACAGCGTGACCGTGCCTGCCGCGCCCCAGAAGATCGCTTTACTCGCCGGTACCCATGGCGCGTTCGACGCGCCGTTGTACCACTTGTTTGTCGAGGTATCCCACGTTCCGCTGCCGCCCAGGCCGGCTCCCGTACCAACACTGTTGTTGCCCGCATTGCCGTCGCCGTCCCAATAGCTGGTCAGAATCGCCGACTCCACGCCAACGAACGGCGTCCCGTCGTTGTACTTGAAAAGGTCGCCCGTCCCCCCTTCAAGGTCGAACGTCAACTGATAGGTGCTTCCACTGAGATGCGTGAGGGGAACGGTTTCAACCAGCCCGGTGTTGCGGCTCAGCCGCTCGAGCGAATCGATGCCGCTCGAGCCAAAGTTGAAGTTAAGTGTGATCCGTTGTGTGCAATCGGTGACCAGCAAGTTCGGGTCCTGCAAATACGCGCCGAGCGCGTTGGTAATCATGAAATACGTTTCGCCCGCCGGATCACCATAGGATGTGAGCAGCGGATTGAAGAAGCCGACGTACACGTCGCCCGGCTGCCCGTTGTTCTTGCTGCCCAGATTCACGGCCGAGACGCCGGTAAGGTACCGCTGATTGGGCGGCGCGTCGTTCTGATTGAAATCCTGCCAACTGGTCGGAAGTGGATTTAAATTGCCCGAAGGATCACGCCCGCGAACGATACTGGTTCCGCCGCCTGCGACGCCATTGCTGTAGCTGATGAGGTGGGTCAGCGCCGGCCCAAGATTCATGCTTTGGCGAGCACTTTCCTTGAACTGGTTGTATCGGGGCTGCGTCGGCGCACCCATATTGCCGCCGCTGAAGAGGCTTGAGCTGCCGCCGACCGTGAAGGCATCGACGAATGTATAACCCAGCGTCCAAGCGGTGAACTGCTGCCAACGCATCTCCAAATCGCCCGGATCGCGCGAGCCGTCGCCGCCATGGTACGTCTGCAGGTAGAGCCCGTACGGACGCGCCGCATTACCGCTGCCGGCGATGTACGAACCTAACGCATGCCGCCGAAACTGCTGCGCCTTTCCCAGCCAGTTGATTGGCTGCACGCCGCCCGTGCCAAACGGATAGGCATCGAACGAGATCGCATCGGGATTCGCGTTGGCGATGAACGTGGCGTACGCGCCGTCGCTCGTGATGAATGTGGAGTTGATATACAGCAGCCTATCAGCAAAGTAGTTGCCTGAATGAGCCGCGTTGAACCAGGCCTGCGTGTATCCGTTCGAACTTTCGATGTCCGGCTGCTGCTCGTCACCCACTTGAATTGCGACCAGGTCGGAGTAGTGCGCGCTCTCGGTACCATTCAGCGAATTGGCCGGAGACGTGTAATTCGACTGACCAGGATCGGGCTGCACCCACTTGCCCCACTTTTGGCCGCCTGCGAGCACGTTGGGCTTCGATTCCTCGTAGCTCCACATGATCGCATTCATGTTGAGGTTGGTCAGGTTGCCATAGTTGACCGGGCTGGCGCCTGTATCGCATCCCCAAATCTGCAGCCCGTCGTTGACCAGGAGCTGATGCCCCTTATCGAGCGAGGCGATTTGGGCACTTGCAATCGGCGCAGTGGCAGCAACGAATCCGACGGCCAAAACATCGACGCGGAGCTTCAATACGAAGCGTCGAAAACGGGACGCCGCCAACGATTGAATTTCTTTGGAAATAAGTCGCCTCTTCATGTCCCTCTCAGTGAAGCCTCGATCTGTTGGTGCATATTCCGACCAATCGTCCCGCCACTGCCGATTTTAGTCTGCGATTTCAAACCCGGCAAAATTGCGGTGACGGGCCTGGTTCGAGGAATGCGGACACGTGAGACGCTCCCCCCTTACGGGCCAAAGCTCACCACACCGCTAAAGACGTGCGACCACGCGATGGCGATTAGTTAGCAGAACGGTCTGACCGACCCGAACGAGCGAGCAAGATCATCCCACCCACGGCCAGCAGCACGACGACCGTTGGTTCCGGCACAGATTGGATTGTGGCCCCGGCTCCGGCGCCGGTGGCGTAGGTTTGTCCGAAGTGGGCGCGCCAGGCGTTGTAGTCGTCCTGGGTGTAGGTGGTTCCCAAGCCTTTGCGGAACACGATGTAGTCGGCGCCG
>DASZZA010000422.1:0-3128 GCA_035545135.1 Lacipirellulaceae bacterium
CGCAGAAAGTCGCCCGGACGCCGCCCATGGGCTGGAATAGCTGGAATTACTTCTTCGGCAAGGTCACCGACAAGGACATCCGCGACTCCGCCGACCAGATCGTCGCCTCCGGCATGAAGGATGCTGGCTATGTCTACGTCAATATCGACGACACATGGGAAGGCCAGCGCGATGCCAACGGAGTCATTCATTCCAACTCCAAATTTCCCGACATGAAGGCGCTCGCCGATTACGTCCACTCGAAGGGCCTGAAGATCGGCATCTACTCCTCGCCCGGCCCTAAGACCTGCGCCGGCTATCCCGGTTCTTATGGACACGAAGAACAGGATGCCAAGACCTATGCCGCCTGGGGCATCGATTACGTCAAGTACGACCTGTGCAGCTTCATTGGCATCATGCGCAAGACCCATCCCAACGACCCCGCCGCCCAGATGCGCATGATGATCGCCGCCTACGACAAGATGGCCAAAGCGCTTCGCTCCACCGGTAGGCCCATCGTGCTTTCGCTCTGCCAGTATGGCTGGGATGCGCCGTGGGAGTGGGCACCCGAACTCGGCGGAAATCTCTGGCGCACCACCGGCGACATCAACCCCCACTGGGATCGCATCTACACCATCCTCAGCCAGCAGGAGGGCTTGCAGAAATACGCCGGGCCGGATGGGCCCTACGGAGGCCACTGGAACGATCCCGACATGCTGGAAGTGGGCAACGGCAAGCTCTCGCTGGCGGAAAACCGCTCGCACTTCTCCATGTGGGCCATGCTTTCGGCTCCGTTGCTGGCCGGCAACGACCTGCCGGATATGAAGCCTGAGATCCGTGACATTCTCACCAACCGCGCCGTCATCGCTATCGACCAGGACCGGCTCGGCAAACAGGCTTCGCGCGTTTACAGCGAAGGCGAAGTGGATGTGTGGAAGAAGCAGCTCTCCGGCGGAGCCGTCGCCATTGCTGTTCTCAACGCCGGCAGCGACCGCTACTCCTCGCATCCGTTCCATCTCAACCTGGTGAAACTTGGCCTTCACGGCTCACAGCAGGGAAAAGACCTCTGGACCGGCAAGCCGATTGAGCTGACGAACGGAATGCCTATCGAGATCGCCAGCCACGACATTCTGCTGGTGCGCATTGCCAATCCAAAGTAAGCATCTGTAAACAATGGACGGTAAATCCGCTGCAATCCCCATGTGCTTTCGCACATGGGGATTGCCAATATCAGCGCGATAGTGTTTCCAATTCAGCTTCTTCCGCGACTGCCCTGGCCTCCTCAGGCTTTTTCTCGCGCAGTTCCTTGAACGCCCGGTAGACAAACGACCCCATGAACCAGCCGTCCATATATTTAAACGGCGTCTCGCCCGTGGTGTAATGCCCGCAGGGAAGCACGCGCTTTTCAAAGTTCACTCTATACCGTTCGAACGCATCGACAACCTGCAGCGAATACTGGCGCGGGAAGGTCAGGTCGTAATTCGCGTAGACGACGAGCACCTTCTTCTCGCGCCCCGCCGACTCCGCACTCATGAACTTTTCGTAGTAATTCACCGGGCTAATCGCTGCCCACAGCTTGCGCAGCCGTTCCTGCGTCAACCCTGCATCTTCGAGGCCCGCACGAATATGCCGCGTGCTCTGCCCCGCCCACACCACATCACCAAAGGAAGTAGAAGCATGGTTGAAAGCATTCACGCGCAGCCGCGCATCGTGTGCGCTGGCCAGGAAGGCATAGCAGGAGCCAAGACTCGTTCCCAACACACCGAAGTGCTCATAGCCCTGCTCTTCGAGCCAGTCCAAACAGCAGCGAATGTCCACAACAGCTTGCCGGCAGGCTGAAAGCGTCCGCCCGATATTCGCGCTCACCGCGTAATCCGAGCGCTCCAGCTCCGAGGGCCGGCGAATGTCGTGGTACGGCTTCGACAACCGCAGCGCAGAAATCCCCATCCGGTTGAAGACGGAGGCCAGCGCGTTATGGCTGAAGGCATCCGCATTCCACTGCGGCAGAATCACGATGGCCTGCTTCGGCCTTGCCCCGTCTCTGCGAGACTGATCTTTGTGCGCAGGAGCCGGAAACCATCGCGCATTGACGAGATCGTTTTCCGCATACGGCGTCCGCTCCGGCGAAGTGAAGCGCAGAAATTGCGCGCGCTCCATCTCGCCCGCCTCAGCCTTGCGCTTCAACTCCGCGTCCTGGGCCAACGTCTCCGGCCGAACATTCGTGGGAAAGAGCTGTGGATAACGTTCCTCGAGCCGGAAATCCGCAGGCCGCTCGTAGCCGAAGAAGGTTTCGCTGTGCCGGATGAGAATCTCATTGATCCGCATCATGGCAGCTTCGGGATTGCCGCCGTGTTCCGCCGCCCGCAGCTCCTCGCCAGCCAACCCATGCGCCCGCAGAAACGGCGCAATCCACTCAAAGCCCCACTCCAGCGGCCGCACCACGCGGTTCTCGTCGCGTGTGGTCAGCCGAGTCTCCCAGCGGTACATCCACCGCGCATACCAGTCGTTCTGCATCGTTCCAGCTTCAAGTTTATCAGCGCAATGTTTCGCCTCCGTGACCGGCCCTGCTCTTCTATTGGCTTTCAGGCTTGAGAATTGTTCCGTTATCTCCTAAACCATTGAGAGAATATACCGATATACCATTTAGTAGTTGCCGACTAACAGAGATAGCACCCATGCTTCATATATCAATCCATGAAGCTCCAAGAAGCTCCAAATAGAGGTGTCCGTGGGGTGCTCCCTGACAAGGAAACTCGAGTCCGGTATGCAGCGCAAGTATTTTTGCCTTCGTTCTCCAGTGCACCTTTGCTTGTACAAAAATCCGAAACGCCGCTCCAAGCGCACCGCCCCGCAAACCGGACGTGCCCTTGAAATGCTGAGCCATGCCATCGAGTACCTTACCGATGAGTATGTGCATCACTCTGATCGCCTGAAAGCAAGCGACCCTGAGGTGCAGGCCATACAGATTCTGATGGCGTTAAATCGAAGCGTCTATTATGAGAGCACCGAAGAACGCCTGACCAGCGCCGAAGCCATGGCTAACGCCAATCCGACTGCCATCTTCGTGGTTCAAGGAGATGGAACTGTTCAGCATTGGAACACCGCCGCCGAAGCATTGCTCCGCAGTAATGACGGCCTTGTTCTTGACA
>DASZZA010000423.1:0-1548 GCA_035545135.1 Lacipirellulaceae bacterium
CGCGATCTCGCGAAAGCCTCAGGGGCGGGTGAGGGTTAAATAGCGCGCCACCTAAGTATTTGATAAAATTATATATTGCCAGATTACTGTAATTTTCTCCCGCACCGCACAATCCTGGCGCAGAAGCATAGCAATGGCCGCGTTCGGCCAATTCCGTCAGCAGCGGCAGTCAAGAAATGTCAAACCGCCATCGAAGTGCGGCTGGCCGTGGTGCGGCCGACAATCGGATTGATGGGTCGCAAGACCATATCTTGTCGATTGGTGTGGTCGCGAAAATGTTCAAGGTCCCCACGCTGGCTTTGAGGATCGTGGAACTATGCGGGTTGGTCCGGCGCCAACGCGTCGGGAGGGTAAAGGTCTACGGTTGGTCCGACTGCGAGCGGATCGCCCTGCTCGTCAAAGGCCGCAGCGCCGGGATTTCCTTTCGCAAGCTCGTTCCGGTCATCAAGGCCATGGACGAATCTCTACCGCAAGCGGCCAGGGATGCGGGTCGCCACAAAAGCGTGCTGCTCATCAATGCGCTGGAGCGACATCGGCGCGCCATTTGCGATGTCCTTGACGAGCTTTACCGGATCGACTGGGAGCTGTCGCAGCGGCTTCGACGCGATGGCTGAAAAAATCGCGGCCGGCCAATCCAACGGATTCGGCCGGCGTCACAGTGCGTGCCACGGCTTTAGAAACCGCAACTGATGCGAGTCAGAACCGCTGCGCCATTCGGGCCGGCTTGGGACGGCTCGCTATAGCTCTAAGCTGATCCGAAAGACTCGTCGAGGAGACGCGGATGCTGGAAATGGGACGGAATATGATGGGGTCGCAAAGAGAAATATCGAGCGAAGAAGGTAAGGCCGCCAATCTTTCGACCGGAGCGCCTGGACAGTTGCGCGACCCACAAAGCGAATCGAGCATTTTGGATTGCTCGTGCGCAAATTGGCCGAGTGATCAGCCGAATTCGCGCCTCATAAACAACCTGATTATGCTGCAGACGAATTCCGCTTCTCTGTCGTCAACCGCGCCCCTTCGCCGGGTACGCGCACGGCAGATAATCTGTCATCCGAAGGACGGACTTGAGCACGTCACGGTGATTTGCAGCGGCTGGGCATCGTCATCCGTCTTGTTGCCGGATAGCCGCCGGCAAATATTGTCGTTCCTGCTTCCCGGCGAGTTTGTTTCCATAGCATCGATATTTGGCATCACGTCGAGCCGCTTGGTCGAAGCGATTACGGAAGTGAGCTACCGAAGGTTCCGGCGTGTCGATGTGGAAGTAGCGCTGCGCAATAATCCGGACCTGTTGGCGGACATTCATCAAGCGTGGATCGAAGAATGCAAAGTTGCCGATCGCTTGATCGTCGACATGGGCCGGCGGACAGCCTCCGAACGCGTTGCCCGGCAAATCCTCTACTTGGCCGACAAGCTTTCCGGGCGCAACATGATGAACGGTCTGGTGATGGAATTTCCCTTGCGCCAAAGGCAAATTGCCGACGCCACTGGGTTGACCCAGGTTCATGTCAGCAAAATGATGATTTCACTGCAGCGTTCCGGCGTCATCGT
>DASZZA010000424.1:0-3175 GCA_035545135.1 Lacipirellulaceae bacterium
ATTCGTGATCTACGAAGCTCGGATAACGGACGCTGGCGGAAAAAGCATTGGAAGTCATTGGAAATGAATTACACGCGCGCACCCGGCTTCTCCGACTATGCCGGTGAGTTGCGGGCGGTCTATTGGGACGAGGCGGGCTGCGACGCCTTTCTGCCGTTAGTGTTGCGGCTCATCGACTATCAGCTCAAAGTGTTAGGAATTCGGACGAAGATCGTGCTCAGTTCGACGCTGGGTATCAGTGGGTCGAAATCGAATCTGGTGCGCAATTTGTGTCGGTCCGTCGGTGCGAAGACCTATTTGTCCGGTCCTTTTGGCCGCGATTACCTCGATATGGAGACCTTCAAGGTCGACGGAATCGAGATTGTTTTTCACGAATACGAGCCGCAGCCTTACAGACAAGTGTGGCCCGGTTTTGAGCCGGCGATGTCGGCACTTGACGCGCTGTTTTGCAACGGGGCCAAAGCGGCGGCCGATATCATGCGCGCGGGACGCAAGCTCTTTGCTGCTGCAAATCCGAAGGAAGCACTGATGTGACCACGATTCTTGTTGCCGCCGCTCACCCCGACGACGAAACTCTTGGCTGTGGTGGCACGATGTTACGACATGCGCGTACCGGAAACACCGTCCACGTGGCGTTCTTCGCTGACGGCGAGACCTCGCGTGGCGGTCGGGCCGCGAAAAAAGTTGCCGGGCGGCGCGCACAGGCTGCAGCTGCGTGCAATATCCTTGGGGCCAAGAGCCCCCATTTTTTCGATTTTCCCGACAACCGAATGGACACCGTCTCGATGCTCGACCTCGCCAAGGCGGTGGAGCAAGTGATCGCGACAGTGAAGCCCGCGATTATCTACACCCATCACGCCCACGATCTTAATGTTGACCATCGTCTCGTCCATCAGGCTGTAATGACCGCCTGCCGTCCCCAGCCGGGCAGCAACGTGCGCGCAATCTATGCCTTCGAGGTAGCTTCCAGCACCGGCTGGGCCGGACCGACGCTGCCGCAATTTTCACCGGCACGTTTCGTTAATATCGAGCAGCAATGGACGGCAAAACGACAGGCGCTACGATACTACGCGGACGAAATGCGCACCTTTCCGCATGTACGCTCGTTCGAGGCGATAGAAGCGCTAGCGCGCTACCGGGGCGCGAGTGTCGGGCTCCCGATGGCTGAGGCGTTCGAGGTTTTGAGAGATGTCATCGCGGGTGACTGAGGCTGATCGCGACCCACGAAGGCGCCAACTACATGCCCACGTCAGTGGCCTTCACTATCGACAGCATTGCTGTCACGACTTTCGGCGCAGGGTGCGAGGTGATGGTCAAAGCCACATCATTGCGACAATTTGACGACCTTGACGAGGCGCCGACCGGGAGATCCTGGCGCGGCCGTGACTTCGCATGTTCAACGTATCCCAAAGGCTACTCAAGGTTACCAAATTCTCGCTCGAATCGTCCGACAGATTCTTAAAGGTACGCTGCGTTGAACCGCGACGTTGAATCGGCTTCGAAAGCGAAGGGTGCGCTGTGGCGTCTCATCCGTGAATTCGCATTCGCCTATCCAGGTCGGACCGTCGGAATCGTTTTCAGCTATCTCGCTGCCGGCGTGCTCGAGGGATTTAGTGTCGCTGCATTCCTGCCGCTCTTGGCAACCGCGAGTGACTTCGGCGCAGGCAATTCTCCGGCGGAGACCATGGTTCGGAACGGATTGGCCGCCGTTGGTTTAAGTCCCAGCCCATCTATTCTGATCTCTATCATCGTGGCAGGAATGCTGTTTAAGGCTGCAGTGATGTTGGCCGCGACAGTACAGGTTGGATATTCCGTCGCCGCCGTTACCGCGGATCTGCGACATCGATTTACGCAAGCAATTGTTTGCGCCCGGTGGGAGTTCTTTGTTGACCGTTCAGTTGGCGGGTTCGCGAACACGATTTCAAGTGAGGCCGAAAGAGCAGGGCGCGCCTACGAGTCGATTTGTCAGATGGCAGCTTTGTTCGTGCAAGCGCTCGTGTATCTTGCGCTGACTTTATTCGTGTCCTGGAAAATTGCTTTGGCAGCGCTCGCGGCTGGAGGCCTCCTCATAGCGGTGCTCGCACGTCTTATTAGATTGTCTCGACAAGTGGGCTATCAACAAACCCGGCTGATGGAAAGCATGAACGCCCGTATTGCTGACGGGTTGAGCGGCATGAAGCCGCTCAAGGCGATGGCGCGCGAAAATACGATCAGCGCGTTCTTGCACGACGCCGTCGAGGGCCTGAACCGTGCCGCCCAGCGGGCCTTATTGTACCGGCAGGCGTTGGCGACGCTGGCGGAGCCGATCATCGTGGTATTTCTGGGCATTGGCGTTCTGCTGGGTTCGATCATCTTCTCGGTCCCTCTGACCACGCAAATCATCATGGGCCTGCTCTTCTTCCGGCTGGTCACGCGGATTGGTAACATCCAGCAGCACTGGCAGAATGTGGTGATTGCGGAAAGCGCATTCTGGTCGATGCACTCCAGCATTGCAGCTGCCGAGGCGGAGCGTGAAGTACGCGCCGTCGGAAGCAGGCCCCCGCTGCCGGCGGCGATCACTGTAGAGCAGGTCTCGTTTGCCCATGGCGACAGAGTCGTATTGGACAATGTAAATCTTGTTCTCAATCCGGGCGAAATCACAACGGTGATCGGCCCTTCAGGCGCCGGCAAGACGACGCTTGCCGATTTGATCGTCGGTCTACGGCGGCCGACCAGCGGGCGGATTTGCATCGGCGAAACCGATCTGGTGGACGTGGACGTCGAGTATTGGCGCTCTCACATCGGTTACGTTCCGCAGGAATTGTTCTTGTTTAATCACACGCTGCGGGAGAATGTTACACTTGGCGATAATACGATCAGCACGCCGCGGGTGATCGAAGCGTTGAAGCAGGCGGAAGCATGGGACTTCATCGAGCAATTGCCGGAAGGGCTCGAATCGATAGTCGGCACCGCTGGCACCCGTTTGTCGGGCGGGCAACGCCAGCGCATTGCAATCGCGCGAGCGCTCGTGCGTCAACCTGCTTTGCTCATTCTTGACGAGGCGACCTCAGCGCTGGATCCTGTATCTGAGGCCGGCATCTGCGCGACAGTGCGCAAATTGGCGCAGAACTTGATCGTTTTGGCCATCACGCATCAGCCAGCTTGGTCTGCCGTGGCGACTGCTTTGTACCGGATC
>DASZZA010000425.1:0-3303 GCA_035545135.1 Lacipirellulaceae bacterium
GAATGGTTCCGGCTTCGTGAAGGACAACCTGACGAGCCGTCGTGAGCCCCAATCCTACACCTCCGGTCCGGCGGCTGCGGGATGCTTCAAGGCGGCGAAAGGGCTCGAATACGCGCTGCAACTCTTCTTCGGGAATTCCAGGCCCATCATCGTCTACGGTGACCTCTATGATCGATTCTGCCGTCTTGAGACCTACACGTGCGGCTCCCCCATAGGTCAATGCATTGTCGATTAGGTTCGCAAACGCGCGTTTCAGTGCAATCGGCCGAGTCATGAAAAATACCTGCCGCGGTCCGGCAAAAGTCGCGCAAAGTCCCCTATCGGAAGCCGCGTCGACCAAGGTCAGGAGAAGGGCGGATAAGTCGATTACACGCCGCTCCTCCGTTTCTATGTCGCCCCGCAGATATGCCAATGTCGCATCGATCATTGCTTCCATCTCATCCAAATCGGCGTCGATGGCTGCTTGGCCGCTCGCGTCTACAAAACCAGCCCGTAATCGTAGTCGCGTAATCGGCGTTCTGAGATCATGAGATACCGCCGCCAAAGCCTGGGTTCGATCTGCAATTAGCGCGTTGATGCGTGCCTGCATCGCGTTGAAGGCTTTGGCGAGATGACGCACTTCTTCGGATCCATCTTCGTCGACTTTGATATCGGGTCCGTGACCGATTGCGTCGGCCGCGCTTGC
Organism: Lacipirellulaceae bacterium; assembly: GCA_035545135.1. Classification (GTDB taxonomy): domain Bacteria; phylum Planctomycetota; class Planctomycetia; order Pirellulales; family Lacipirellulaceae; genus JABDGM01. Next base: position 686 of record DASZZA010000425.1, read on the forward strand.
CAAGGTGCGAAGCGGCTTCGTCAACATTCGCAAAAGGAGAAGAGCGACCACAGCGACCCCGATTGCCATAATCGACGTCGATAGCAATGCGCCATGAAAGGCTGGTTCGGCTCCAACGAGAAGCGGCACGCTGAAATTGAGATATGATCCGTCCGGCAAGGCCAAAGCACCAAGAATGGCATGCGCTTCTGAAGGAGGTAGGTGGTCGCGGTATTCTAAGCGAAGCCCGCGCTCATCCACGCCGGACATGATTGATGTTAACTGCGAGCGCAGCGTCCGCAAGCTCGCGTCTTGGCTGCCTACATCATCGACCAACGGAAGCTCGCTCCAATGCAGCGTCAGGCTTGCAGAGGAAATTTTGTGGGCTACGGCGTCACGGCTCGCGGCCGAACTGCTGGAGATGGCCGATTGTGCTTCGCCAATCCGCTCCGCAATTAATTTAGCATGCGCGCGATTGGCCGCGTCGAACGTCGACGCAGCATAGAAGTACATACTCCCGAGATGGACGACGACGACTGCGGCAACAAGAATCACCATGGCGCGAGTGCTAAGACTCCTAGGCCAGGGCACGCCGTACATCAGAGGCGCTCGACTTTAGGGATGAACATGTAGCCCGCACCGCGGATCGTCTTGATCAAGGCTTGCGTTTCGTTTTCGGGTTCGATCTTACGCCGCAACCGGCTGACTAGCACATCGACACTCCGATCGAACACATCTCCAATTCGGCTGCGGGACAACTCGAGAATTTGATCTCGCGATAAGACGCGCTGCGGGTGCTCGACAAAGGCAAGCAATACCTCATATTCGGCACCGGACAGGTCCACGTTCGCGCCCTCAGGAGTGTGCAACTCGCGACGGGTCGTATCGAGATTCCAACCCAGAAATGCGAAGCCACGGCGACCTGCCGTAGCTGGTTCCCTGACCGGGCTTGCGCCGCGCCGGAGGACAGCGCGGATACGCGCCAGCAATTCTGGTCGACTGAACGGTTTTGCAATGTAATCGTCAGCGCCGAGTTCTAGGCCCAGAACGCGGTCCGTTTCCGATCCTCGCGCCGTGAGCATTATGATCGGTACGTCGCTTTTCTGCCGCAGGGCACGGCAGAGATCCAACCCCTGTGTTCCGGGCAACATCACATCCAGAAGGACCAAATCAATCGGGACCTGGTCGACCGTCTCCCACATTTCGCGGCCATCGCGAACGCCCGTCGCGTGAAGACCATTCTCGCGCAAGAAACGCGTGAGCAGCACGCGGGTCTCCGCATCGTCTTCCACGATCAGTACGTGCGAGGAAAGGGGCGGGTCGCGATGAGGCATGGCCCAGTCCCCGGGATCAGCCGGCGCCTGAATTGGTTTCACGCCAGCCGTCCGAAACGGGCGTAAACCCTGAAATTCCAGGTCGGAGACGAAAACCTAATTCGCACTCAATCACTCGTTTGGCGATTGCCGACGAAGCGCTCTCCGAGCGGCCGATGGCTCGAAAGCCAGAAGTATCCCGGGTTCGCCTTACTGACATGTGCATGTTTCCGCAGTTTGGTCGGTTCATATCAAATTGTGTCAAGGCAACCACAGTGCCTCGTCGGAAGCAATGGTACGCGGACAAGGCATTGGTAAAAACCCATTATAATTCAGCATCTTACCGTCACATAGAGCAAGCCGGTCATATAGATGGTGGCCTGGCGGGTTCGCAACGGGCTGGGGAAGCCGGAAAGAGAGCGAGACGGTAAGCCGCAGCAGCGAAACCGATAACGCTAGGGCCAGGCGATCAATGTCCCGAGGCCTGAGTGCAATCCTGCCTAATTGCCGTTGAGGGTCCGGCCCAATCTTGACGGCAGGATCGGATGCCCTGCCTCGCCAACACGGCAAGCCGATCGGCCGGCTGAGATCCGTGGCGTCTGGCGGGACGGCGTCGTCTCATCGGCGGTGCTTCGTGTCGTCTGCAAATTTTGAGACCCCAACCACCATATCGGGTCCGAGGCGTACCGTCTTGGATACCGGCTCCCTGTATAGATGACGGGCTTCCAGAATCGGTTCGAGCCGGTCTGTAAACCCATTTACACCTTCGGCGCCCCCAGCAGGGTGGGGCTCCGGCGCGCTACCGTCCGCAAGGTGATCTGACGCGGTGAGTGGTATCTTCCTCGCCAACACTTTGACATGCCTGAGACATAAACCGGCAAACCGCAGTCGACAATATCAGCACGATCAGCATCGCTAAACCACTCAACATCCGCTTTTGACGAACAGCAGCAAGCCTGCCGCAAAGTTAGGACTGTGACCCTCCGCGGGAGACGCTAAGGATCCAAAAAAAGATACGGTCGAAGCGATGTCAGCGCTTGGTCACGCGGAGGCAATGCGCTGTCGGCGCAGCTTGAGCGAAACCGACAACGTTGCCCGCACACTGGCCAACATGGCGCATAGCCTGCGGTCTTAAATGAGCCCATGACCTAGCACTGCTGCAGCATTGAGCGGAGGCACGCGGTGACGCGAATCAGTATTCTGCTTTTTATTCTCACCGCGGCAACTCCAGCACTGGCACAACAGCTAGACTGTTCCGTGCGTCCCTCGCCGGTTCTCCAAATTCGCGCTCCCGTGGCGCCGGAACCAATAGAACATACTGTCTCG
>DASZZA010000426.1:0-2112 GCA_035545135.1 Lacipirellulaceae bacterium
AGCTCAAACAACTCAATTCAGAAGGACTTTCCGCCGGCGGTGACTCCTTTCGCCTATCCGAGAAGCTCGTCCATCGACCTTCGGTTTTCCCGAAAGTGCCGAAAACTTGCCGACGAAATGAGCCAATACGCTGCTGACCGGTGCACGAACGGAACCCGATCCGCGCGCCAGCAAGTGCCGTTCGGTTGACGCGAAATTCGTGGAATATGAAGGAGAGGCTGGAGGAGCGGAGTTTCCGTTCGCCCGTTGGTATCCGGTTCGGGGAGGGCGCTACAACTCTGGGTCCGACGCCACATTGATTGGGCGAAGGCGAAGAATTTCACCGTAACGTCCGGGGATCGAATGTTCTTCCTTCAAGCGCCAGGTTCGAAGTTCTGGTCGAAGATCGCGACGCACAAGACTTTCGAGGAATGCATTGATCTGCTGGTCAGTGAGCCGAGTTTCTGAGGCCTCGGGCGGCAGCCGAGTCTCCTATCGCCGCTTATCCTGGAGCGGTAAGGGTCAGTTGTTCGAAGCTTGGACAGATGCGATAAGCGGAATCGGTAGAGTCCACCGCCTTGCGGCCGGCATCAAAAAGCTGCCGACAATCTGTTCTGATCCGCGCAGCTTCCGCGACCAATAACGCACCGGCGGTTTGCAGGTAATCGGCAAACCACGTCATCCCTTGAAGTATGGCCAGCAGGATAACTCCGCCCACGCAAAAGAACTGTTTCGATCGAGAGACGGCAAAGGCTTCGATATCTTTCTTATGAAGCCGTAACCAGGGCAGCTTTTGTCGGCCACACCAGGAGACGTAATCCTGCAACAGGTCACCCAACAGGAAAGCCTGCACCCAGGCGGTTTTTCGGGTGCGACGCAAGTGCGCAGCATAATTCAAGCCCAGCTGCTGCCGGGCCCGGTCGCTGAGGTGCCGCGGGTCTCGACCTGTGGCGATTCTGAACAAGTCCTCAACGCGGTAAGAAGCCAATCCTCATCCGGAGTGAGCGGAAACTGGAGTCGTTCCCCCAGAGCCTTTGTCGCGGCTACGGCTCTCTGGACCGCGTCGGTGGAGGCGTCTTGGGCCTCATAGAATGGAATCTCTTCGCGTCGAATCAACCAGTCCAACGCGAAATGGCCGCCAACGACCTCCGAAGATGTCACCATTGGGGTGGCGACTGCCTCGCAGAGGAGGTAAAGCGGTTCGCTAAGACCCCGCCACGCGAGCAAGTTGCAGATCTGGTGGCAGTAGTCTGGTTGAGTGTCTGGATACTGCTTGAATAAGTCGAAATAAGCAGGGATTTCTTCCCCCTGCCCGGCCACCACCAACTCGGCGATAACGTCCGAATCATAGGCGCCATAAGAAAAGGAGTACATCTGCCGTTGATCCCTCCTCAAGCGCTTCAACAGCGCGATGTATTCCGGAATCCTGCCGCGCCGCCCCAACTCACCGCCAAGCTCAAAGAGGAATTCCTCGTGCAATGCTAAATGGCTGAATAGGCTCGGAAACTCTGTCAGCGCCAGTTTCACGCGCTCGATCATTTGGTCGGCATCACGCTTCGTGTAATGAGGAGCTACGCCCTTCCACCAATCCTCGATGATCGTTTCCTTGTCCGAGGCGAGGGGCGGCAAGTTCTCATCCGGCCGTGGGTATTGGCGCAGCGGCGGCCTTTCCGGTTGGACGGCAACGTCCGTCGGTAATTCACCCTCCACATCATGTGTGCTTTCAGTTTCGCCCCAGTCCAATGCGCCCTCATCTTCGGTGGGTTCAGTGGAGTTGGAGGTTGGCGTCGGAGCCGCGAGTGGCGCGGCGCCTTTGTCCAGGCAGCACTTTTTGTATTTCTTCCCGCTGCCGCAGGGGCAAGGATCATTGCGTCCGACTTTCATCTACCTCTGGCTCCCACGCTTGCGCGTGGCAGGCAATGAAAATCTGTTGCCATGAGGTCACTGCCGAAATCGCTCTTGCTCCTCTCGAAGGCGGCGGTCATGCGGCCAATAACCCACAGCACAATCAGGGCTGAAGCTAACTTGACCGGCCATTGGTCAGCAACTCGAGTGACGGTTCATCCGGGCAATCCCGAATCGCAGCAACGGATTACTTCCCCTGTGTTGACCCAACACCGTTAGAGCTCACAG
>DASZZA010000427.1:0-2283 GCA_035545135.1 Lacipirellulaceae bacterium
TCTTGTGTCAAATTTGACATCGCGCCTTTTGGCCGGTGGGTAACCCCCTTGCCCAATTGCCTGACCCCGGGCAAAGGGGTTCAGGTTGCCTCTGCGCTCATATTCGTGCGCGTCATCAACCGGAGCACAATGGCGTACGGTCGCTCATCAAAAGCGCGGCTTGGCCTCATCGCGGCAATGCTGCTTTCGGGCTGCGCCAACGGCGGTGTGCAAGCGCCGAGCCTCAGCCTGCCGAGTCCTCCGTCGGTGGGTTCGATCTCGGATCAACCGGCATCACAGCCGATGTCCAACCAGGTCTCGACGCAACCGGCCGGCGTTCTTATCGACCAAACCGGCGGCATTGGCGGATCGGCAACTGATATTTACTCCCGCCTTGCGAGCGGGGCCATGAAGTGCTGGTTCGCGGTCGGCGGCCCACTCAAAAAAGACTACGTCTATCATGCGAGCGCGGCTCCTGCCTCGCGCGGCGGGAAAGCGGACATCGTCATTCATCAACGTGACACAACACAGCCAAACCCGCGCGGGCTGAAGAGCTACATCGTCAATATACAGCCGACGGGAGAAAGCTCGGCCACGGTCCGTGTCGAAAATCTCAAAATGACGGACGCCTTTGCGAACGCCATGGCGAACGACGTCGCGCGCTGGACGAAGGGCGAAGATGGATGTTCGCAAGCGCCTGGGGTCGCGGGATGGACACCGTCCGTGCCGGAGCCGACGGCCAGCGCAACGCCGGCCGCCAAAACGAAGACCAATAGATCCAAGAAGGCCAAGGGGACGCACAAAGCCGCGCAAGCGAAGACCGCCGCACGCCCCTCTCCAAAAGCGGCGGCAGACAATTGACGCTCACGGCGGCGCCGAGCTTACTCGCGATAGTCTTGCAAACGCGTCGCCCGGAGACCGGGAAGGCCGTGCTTGTCGATCGAACGCTGCCACGACAGGAACTCGTCGACGGTCAACGTATAACGCTCGCACGCCTCCTCGATACTGAGGAGACCGCCACGGACGGCTGCAACGACTTCAGCCTTGCGACGGATGACCCATCGCTTGGTGTCCCGCGGGGGAAGATCGGCGACCGTGAGCGGAGACCCATCAGGTCCGATCACGTAGCGCCCGCGCGCTCTCATTTGCTGTTCGGTCATGATACTCAATACACACTCTCTGACCACGGGTTACTTATACCGGGTTGCCATTAAATTAGCACTAAGCCCTTGAGTGAAAAGAAGTTAAAGGCTCGTGTCAATTCAGTGATCTCATCGTCCGAAGCGGGCATTTCAATAGCGCTTCGTTTCAATCTGGATCACAAAGGTAACCCTAAGTTTCATAGAGCGAATTGCGGGCCAGTTGTATAGGTTAACTACGGGCTCCTTGCAGGACCCCCACCTAATGACTTATGGATTAAGCAAATCCGAGTGATGACGCGGATTTTCCACCGTAATCTAGAAGCAACTCATTGAATACGTTAGTTCTTTTGACGGCAACCGGCGCGGAGGTATAATTTACCCCGATCGTTTGGCATTCGTTGACCGTCCAACCAAGAGCTTTGCGCCTAATCCGATGACCGATTTTCACACGCCAACTGCCGCCTTGAGCGCAAAAAAGCGCGTTGTCGTCGCAATGTCGGGGGGCGTCGACAGCTCGGTTGCCGCTGCGATCATGAAAGCTGCGGGCCATGACGTCATCGGCGTGACGCTGCAGCTCTATGATCATGGCAGCGCCACCGGCCGCAAGGGAAGCTGCTGTGCGGGGCAGGATATCCACGACGCCCGCCGGGTTGCTGAGACACTAGGAATTCCGCACTACGTTCTCGACTACGAAGCGCGCTTTGCTGAGAAAGTCATCGAGACATTCGCGGAGAGCTATGTCGCCGGCGAGACACCGATACCGTGCGTCACCTGCAATAACGAGATCAAGTTCCGCGATCTCCTTGAGACGGCCAAGGATCTCGGCGCCGAAATTCTTGTCACGGGCCACTATGTGCAGCGACGCGATACGGAACACGGGCCGGAACTTATACGCGCCGTCGATACCGAGCGCGATCAGAGCTACTTCCTGTTCGGGATCACCAAGGAACAGCTAGAAACACTGTGGTTTCCCATCGGCGGGCTTCGCAAGGCCGACGTCCGCGAGCTTGCTCGCTCGTTCAATCTTCCCGTCGCCGACAAGTCGGACAGCCAGGACATCTGCTTCGTGCCGACCGGCCGCTACACCGACGTTATCGAGCGCCTCAAACCGAATGCTCTCGATTCCGGCAATATCGTTCATCTGGACGGACGTGTCCTTGGC
>DASZZA010000428.1:0-5097 GCA_035545135.1 Lacipirellulaceae bacterium
CGGATGGTTCGGAGAGTTGTGCGCGGCCTCTGCACCGTGACCCTTCGCGGAATCGGACCGCACGCCCCCGCTCCCCGACCCAGAGGCGCCTTCATTTTTTTGTGAGGCTTTAGGCGTTAGTAGTTAGTCGTATGTCAAATCAATCCAAGCTGAGAGCGAGAACCAACTCCCAAAAACTCCAAACAACACCAACACCAAATACAAACGCCTAAGGCCAATGCCTAATGCCTAACGCCAATCGTGCGCGCCCACTTGCACGCCGTCACCCCACGCGCGATACTCACTTTCTTGTATTTCCCTGACCCCTGCGTCCTGGCCGCGCCGCGGCCCCATCCTGCATCCTCCCACATGCGACGTGCGAAAATTACGATCGTTGGCGCCGGAAACGTCGGTGCCACGACTGCCCACTGGTGCGCTGCCGCCGAGCTCGGCGACATCGTCCTCCTCGATATTCCCCAAACCGGCGACATGCCAAAAGGCAAAGCGCTCGACCTCGCCGAAGCTTCGCCCATCGTCGGCTTCGATTGCAATGTCGTCGGCACGACTAGCTACGACGACACCGTCGGCAGCGACGTCGTCGTCATCACGGCCGGCATTCCGCGCAAACCAGGCATGAGCCGCGACGACCTGCTCGCAACCAATGCCAAAATCATGACCGCTGTCTGCGATCAGGTAAAGCGCACGAGCGAGCATGCGATCGTGATCGTCGTCTCCAACCCGCTCGACGCCATGGTCCAACGCGCTCAACAAGTCACCGGCTTCGAGCCGTGCCGCGTCGTCGGCCAGGCGGGCATCCTCGATACGGCCCGCTATCGTACGTTCCTCGCGATGGAGCTTGGCGTCAGTGTGAAAGATATCTCCGCTCTGTTGATGGGCGGCCACGGCGATACGATGGTTCCGATTCCCAGCTGCACGTCCGTCGGCGGCATCCCTGTTACGCAGCTCATCGATAAGAAGCGACTCGATGAAATCGTACAGCGCACACGCGACGGCGGCGCCGAAATCGTCTCGCTCCTCAAAACCGGCAGCGCCTACTACGCTCCCGCCGCCGCTACAACCCAAATGGTCGCCGCCATCGTGCGCGATCAGAAACGGCTTGTTCCCTGCGCCGCATATTGCGACAAGGAGTACGGCGTCGGCGGATATTACGTCGGCGTTCCGGTCGTCCTAGGTGCTAGCGGCGTCGAGCGCGTCGTTGAATTGAAACTCTCAGCCGATGAGCGCGCCGCGTTCCAAAAAAGTGTTGATGCGGTAAAACAGCTCGTCGCAAAAATGGCTGAGCTGCTATAGCTTCGGGGGTAATTTGCTCGACCGGGCCGGTTACTAAACGACCAATTCTTGCAGTGAAAGATTGATTGGTCATCAGTACTTGGCCATTGATCATTCGACTCCCGTTGACATTCGCGTTTCGCTCGTTTACAGTCGCGAATCGTCTCGCGCGTGGCAGCGCGACCCAGCCTCATTTGCTGCTAGCACGGATGCCCCGTGTCGTTGCGTGCAAACTGCCGTTTCAAAAGTCATTTCCACGGCAACCCTTACCACCCGCAATTAATTTCATATGAATCGTATTGCCGTCGGCTCTATCGATGTTGAACCCAGCACGTCACCCACCAATTGCCAAGCCGCGCCCGATCGCATAATGCGCTCGCGCCGCGATGCCGATCTAGCGGTGGAATTGCCGTTCGCCACGTTTGCGCCAATTCACTACGAAGCGCGCTACGCCTACCCGCTTCTCGTTTGGCTGCACGGTGACGATGGCAACGAGCTGGAGCTTCGGCAAATAATGCCCCACGTGAGCATGCGCAACTACGTGGCGATCGCACCACGCGGCACTTGGCAAAACAAAGATTCGCGCGCCCGCTTTAATTGGCGTCAAACGCCCGACACGATTGAGCACGCCGAAACACAAATTGCCAATTGCATCTCGGCGGCCCAGCGCCGATTCAATATCCACCCCAAGCGAATCTTTGTCGTCGGGCGCGAGAGCGGCGGCACGATGGCCTATCGTGTGGCCTGGAATAATCCCAGCCGCTTCGCCGGCGTGGGCGCCCTGCACGGACCGCTGCCATCGCAGCTCAGTCCGCTGCGTCGTGTGAACGAGCTGCGACGTCTCCCCTGTTTGTTGACCACTTCGCAAGATAGCATCGCCTATCCAGAAAATCGCGTTTGTAATGATCTGCGGCTGCTCCATTCGGCCGGGTGCAAGGTCATGCTCCGCCATTACCCGGGCGACGACGGCCTCACCGACGTCATGCTCGCCGACGTGAACGCCTGGCTGATGGATCTGGTTTGCGCCGGCAATCGCCACAACCAGGCCCCAGCCACGGCCTGAAGCGCCGCCCCGGTAACCCGCACCGCCGCACCGCTGTCACCGACAGCATTGCGCCGACACCCGGCCAACAAACATTGACACTGGCCGCGCGATTCCGGTACAAGCTCCTCGCTTTTCTACCGTTTCTTTTGGCCGCGGTCGCCGCGGCGACTGTTCGGTCACTCGATTCGCGCCCCTAGCGCGAAAAACCACTGAAAATCTGCCGCCCTCGCGGCGACATTGCCTACGCGCGAAATACCTTGTCCGACCACTCGCCAAAATCCGATGCGCCGAATGCCGAGGCCGCGAATGTCGGTCGGTTCGTTTCCTACGTCATGCGCCTCATGCACTTCCTTAGCGCGCTGCGAACGTGGACGACTGGTCACTGGCTACGAAGTGTCGTCGTCGCGGTTTCGCTGTTATCGCTGATTGGGGTAACGATCGGGGGCTGGGCCTATCTCGCAAGCGTTGCCATCCGCGCGGGCGGTCCGAACGTCGACGCCGCAATGAAAGAATTCGACGAAGGACGCTATGAAGAAGCGCGCGCCTCCGTGGGTCGAATGCTCACCGATGGGCGACTGTCGCGGTCGGACTACGGCGGCCCGCTGCTTGTACTCGGGGCGATTAAAACGAAGGACGCCGAGAGCCAACAAACGGCCGAACGGCGCCGTGTTGAATATCTGATCGCCTCCCGCTATTTGACCGAAGCCCGTGCGTACGGCATGCCCGAAAACCGCGAAGACTGCGGGGAATTCCTCCTTGGCAAAAGCCTGATCGAAAGCGGCCAGCCCGACGAAGGCATCCGCGTATTAAATGAACTTACTTCGCACGACATTGCCGACTCAGCTCTTGCCATCGAAGCGCAGCAGTTGCTTTTCGACACGTGCCTCCTGATGCCGCGCCCACGTTTGGAAGACGCCCTCCGCCACAACGACCTTCTGCTCGCCAATAAAAAGCTTTCCGATGCGCAGCGGGCCGATGCCCTTTTGGATCGCGCCGAGTGCCTGTCGCGGCTTGGTCGATTTGAAGAAAGCCGAAAAGCAGTGGCCTCGGTCCCGGTAGCGGCCGGTCGTGCAGCCCTTGTCGCACTCGTTGCCGGGCGCGTTCTGCTCGACGAAGTCGAGGCCTCGCTGCAAAAGTTGTCGCCACCCGATCGACCGAAAGCTCTCGGCCAATACGCCGGTAAGCTAGCCACTGCAATACACGATTTGCAAAAGGCCTCGACGCTCGACGAACGCAAAAAACAGCTCGCAGATCGCTCCAGCTATCAGCTCGCTCGCGCTCTGCAATTACGGGGCAGCACCGAAGAAGCGCTCAAACAGTACGCACGCACGCGGCAGTTATACGGCGACACGTACGAAGGCCTGGCGGCTTCGCTCGGCGAGGCCGATCTGTTGTGCCAGAAGGGCGAATACGACGCCGCGCTCGTCGGCTACCGGCGCGTGCTCGAAGCATATGCGGCAATTCCGATTTATCGCAGCCATGTGCTGCCTGTCGCGCAACTTCGTGACCGAATGATGGCCGCGTTGGCCGACTTGCAGAAGCACCAGCAATTCAAAAGCGCGCTCGAGCTGATCGAGCGAATTCCGCCGCTGTTTTCCCGCGCCGAGCAACTCGAACTCCGCGGCACCGCGCTCGAACAGTGGGGAAACTACCTGCTAAGCAAGGTGCCGGACGACACGTTGGGGCCAGACTCCAATCGTACCGCCGGACTCGAGCGATTCCGCGCAGCGGGAGTCGCTTTCGAAGACTTGGCCCAGTCTCAATTTGCCACCAAAACCTATACCGACGACCTGTGGCGAGGAGCGCAGGATTACAACCGCGGCCAATGCTTTTCGCGCACGGTGCGATTGTTGAACGAATATCTCCAGTATGAACCACAGTTGCGAAACGCCCAGGCGCTGTTGCTCCTCGGCCAAGCGCATTTGGCACTTGGACACTTGCCGCAGAGTATCGATGCATTCGAGGAGTGCATCGAATTCCATCCGCAGGATGGCGCGACCTTCCAAGCCCGAATCGATTGTGCAAAGGCTTATTGGCAACAGGCCAAAACGGCGCGAGCGGAGCAACTGCTTCGCTTCAACATCGCCGGCAGCACGTTGAAGCCGGCCAGCCCCGAGTGGAAGGATTCTCTGTTCGAACTCGGCATGCTGCTTCACGACGAGGGCAAACATGAGGAAGCAATCGCCACGCTGGAGGATGCCGTCGAGCGATATCCCGACGATCCCCAGCGGCTGTTGGCTCAGTACCTGACCGGAGAATCGTATCGCCGTTGGGCAAAGAAGCAGCTGGCGGACTCGAAACAAGCGACGACGCCAAGCGAACACGACAAAATGCTGCATGAAGCAGTAAAACGACTCAACATTGCCCTTAATCGTTTCGACGAAGTCCAGCGCACCATTACGCTCAAAGCGCATGACATTCACTCTGACCCGCTCATGGGCACGATGCTTCGCAATTGCTACATGCTCGAAGGGTCGGTGCTCTTCGACCTCGGACGGTACAAGGAAGCAATTGAAGCCTATTCGAACGTTTCGTCCCTGTATCCGGAAGAACCATTCGTGCTGGAAACATTCGTGCAAATCGCAAACTGTTGGCGCCGACTCGATAAGCACGACAACGCCCGCGGAGCCGTGCAACAGGCCCAGATCGTCTTGGACCGGCTGCCAAAGGATGCAGATTTCGCCAGTACGACCAGTCTCAATCGCGAAGAGTGGCGCATGCTGCTGGCCAACATGAGCAAATGGTAGGTGAGGGATGAAAGATGAGGAATCGTAGTATTCACT
>DASZZA010000429.1:0-5022 GCA_035545135.1 Lacipirellulaceae bacterium
CGGACGAAACTTCGGTCGGCTTCGCAACATCGCACCGTCGCGTAACCACACAGACGCCCAACGCTCGTGCTTCGCCGGCGACTCTTTCCAGTCCGATCTCGTCGATATCGATGAGGAAAAGTTCCGCGCCTTCCCGCGCAAGTCGCAGTGCGATCGCCCGGCCAATGCCGGACGCAGCGCCCGTCACCAGTGCTTTCTTCCCGCGGATTTCACGCATTGCTGATCACCAATGGCAAAAAGCCGGCAAAGCTGTGTGGCTACGTCGGGGAGGGCGAAGCTCCTGCTGAGTCGCGTCTGTTCCGACTCGGAGTGAGCCTCGCCCTCCCACGCAATGTCGCTATGAATCGTGTCGCGACTGGCCAGTGCTATGCCGCGGCCAACTTTTTCGTCGGCATCGGCAGCGGTTCGCCCGCCGGAATCACGCGTGTGAACATGCCGGTTTCCAGGTCCGCCGGTGGAATCGCACGGCTAAGCCGCAGTGTGTCTTCACCACGGAGCAGCGCGACACCCCATTTGTCGAGGTAATACTTTCCGCCGTTGTACACACTGCGGTAGTACTTCTTATTCGTGTACGCAGGAACATTTGTGGGGATTACCCGCATGTTGAACGCAAGCCGATGATGGTCCGTCGTGTTGGGACCCGAGCCGTGAATGCAGCGCTCGGTGAAAAAGATGAACTGGCCTGCCTTCACTGGCACCAGAACGCAGTCTTCCACGCTCTCGTCGAAGTCGAATGTGTAAGCCGCGTTGTAAAACCCTTCTTCGCCGCCGAACTTGATCGCGCGAATTCGGTCGTGCGTACCACGCGCAAATCGCAAGCAGCCGCGTTCAGGCGTCGCATCGTCGATCGCCACCCACACAGTAAGCTGGAAGATTTGGCTGCGGTCGGGCGGAAAGATGCCTGGATCCTGATAATCCTCGACCATGAACGTGCTGGCCTGATGCCACTGGATGGCCGGCGACTTCGGGCCCTTGTAAAAATACTGCGACCGCCACACCAACAAGTCCGGTCCCAGAATCTGGGCACACCGCTCGGTGATCGCTGGGTGCCTCATGTAATTCCACAAACGCGGCGACTCAAAGTGCCGATCGCGCGGTGTCGCCCAGCCGTACGTCTTGCTCTTTTCATTCTCGAGAGCGAGCACCTCTCGCTTAAAATCCATCATGTCGTCGTGCGAAAAGGCATCGAACGGTCCGAGGAATCCTTGCGTATAGAAGAGTTTGATGTCTGACTCGCTCAGCCGATATTCGGGCGCCACCTGGCACTTAGGCTTGAACGACGTGGGCATCTTGAAATAGCACGTCTGGTCGATCGACGCTTTTGTAAAGCGACTCTTCAACAATATCCAGAACATTTCGTTCGTCCAGTTATTGACGACTGACTTGATATCGCGTGGCAAAATGAACCGCGGCAGGTGGAGCGCTTTGTACGCCCATAAAATGCTGGTCGCGAACATCAACAGCGCCCGCTGCCAAAAGGGCCGCACCTTCGGACTCATGTTCATAGCTTCAACTCGCTGAATTGGGAGACTTTTCGAAGTGTTGCAACTGGTTCTCGATTGCGCAGACGAAAGCCGCGCGAACCTTGGGCCGGTTGCATCGATTGCTAAAAAGTATCGGATCGTAGCGATGGTATCGATGAGGAAGCAAGCGTACTTTTCCTATTCCACTCGTGCATGCGTCCGTTCCGCCAACCTGTCGGACGAAGTTTGCCGCCGATCTTGCTAGCGGAGACTGCCAGCCACTCGCCGCATACGACGCGACAACGTAAATTGAAATGATGTCCGACTTTATCCCACCCGTTCCGCAGTCGAACCGCAGCGGAACCGTTTTCAAAACAACGGCGGCCACGTCGCAGCCAGCGTTTCCGGCGCCGGTACGCTGGACGCTGCGCGTGCTGGCTTGGCTGGCATTCGCCGTCGCATCGTACCTCGCCTGGCATGCGGTCACACAAACGTCCGTGGCGGGCTGCAGCATCGGATCGAGCATCCACTGCGACGTCGTACTCACAAGCTCCTGGTCGCGTTGGCTTGGCATTCCCGTTGCCATTTTGGGGCTCGCCTGTTACGCGACGCTTGCCGCTCTCAGCGTGCTACTCGGCTTGCGCAGTGCACCGGCAAATCGCTGGATCGCCACGATCTTCACCATGCTATCGATCGTGGCCGCCGGTGCGAGCTTGTGGTTCATCGCATTGCAGATGCTTTCAATCCAAAGCTTCTGTCTGTACTGCCTCATCGTCGACTCTTCTGGAATCGCTCTCGGAGTGATCGCAGCCGCGTCCGCCGTGAGGTCCGCGCTCGCACAGCGCGCGATCTCGCCTTCAAGTCCAGCGCATCCGGGATTAGCCGCATTGCGCACGGCGATGCCTGCCGGCCCAGGCATTCGCCAGCCAATAACGACCGTACCAGCTCAGTCCTCGTCGCCATGGTTGATTGCCTCTGTGAGCGGCGCCGTCGCCATGATCTGCCTGCTGATCGGTGGGCAACTGCTGTTCTCAGCGAAAATGTTCGACGTTCAGAAGGTCGCGCTCAACAACGCGATCAAGTTGGACAATTCGAAATCGCAGGACGGGAACAGTGTCTCTCCGTCGGCCAAAACTCACGTCGCAATGCTGCCAACGGAAGCCACGAACGGCGACCGGGCGGATGCCTCGGTTCATTCTCCTGATTCGACACCGGACGCGACCGCCAAAAATACTCCCACCAACGACAGTGGAAAGAATGTGACGAAATCGGGATCAGCCGGCGACAAAAACGCGGCGGACGCTTCGAACGAAGACAGTGAACCCGCCCCGCCGACGAAACATCGCTTGATTAAATTCCTCGGCGGCAAGTTAACGCTCGATACGTACGAACATCCGATCATCGGGTCGCCGGAGGCGCCGCATATCGCGATTGAAATGGTGTCGTACAGTTGCCCACACTGTCGCAAGATGTATACGACAATGCAACACGCGCTCCATCGATACGGCGATCAGGTTGCGTTGTTGATCTTGCCGGAGCCGCTCGATAGCGAATGCAATCGATTGGTCACCAGATTGGATGCCTCGCACCAAGGCGACTGCATGATTGCAAAATTGTGCGTGGGAATCGCCAAAATCAATCCCTCGGCATTCGCCACCTTTCACAACTTCTTGATGTCCACTAAGGACGCGCCGCCAACCATGGATCTGGTCATCCCGAAGGCCTATGTGCTCGCCAAGCGAAACCAGCTCCGCGCCTTGATGCATGGCGACAAGCTCACCAAACAACTCGACGGCTATATCGATCTCTACGATCAATTACAGAAACAAAGCCACAACCCGAAGTTCGGTCTTCCCGTTCAAATTCTTGGCGACTACATCATGACTGGCTCGGTGGAATCCGAGGCGGATGTCTTCAAAGCGTGGGAAGAACATTTGGGCGTGAAGCCGCAGTGAGACATTCATCGAGGTCAAGCTGCCGACCATAATCCACGATGGCGTTTAGCACCGGCGGCTCTCGTTACGCCGAAGCGACTGCGTTGATTGTCATGTGATGATGGAGAGACGTTCCCAGTGTGTGCGGCTGCGCCGCGATGCCGGGCTGTGGAGTAAAACCACGTCGCGGTAAAACTGGGCCAAAGGCTGCAGCCCTGCTCGCGCATTGCGAACCATGCACTCCCATATCACGAAAACCGCCGCACCATCTCACTGGGCACGAGTTTAGTGAAGCCGCCCGAGCGAAACCCGGCCAGATCGAGCGTGATGAATTTAAACCCCAAATCCTCGAACTCTTCGACGACGGCGCGGCGCATTTGGGGTTCGCAGAGTTCGACGATTTCGTCGGCGGGAACTTCGATGCGCGCCAGGTCGTCCGCGTGCAGCCGCACGCGCAACTCGCGAAATCCCAATGAACGCAAAAACTGCTCCGCGCGATCAATCCGGGCGAGCCGTTCCGGGGTTACTTCCAGCCCGTACGCCACACGGCTGGACAGGCACGGCGTTGCCGGTTTGTCGGCGATCGGAAGGTCCCACGCGGCGGCCAACGCACGTACTTCCTGCTTGGTAAAACCGCACTCGGCCAGCGGACTCCGGACTTCGTGCTCCTCTGCGGCACGCATCCCGGGGCGAAAGTCGCTCAAATCATCGGCGTTGGCCCCGTTCACAACGACATTCACTCCCAACCGCTCCTTCAATCGCCCGAGCTGCGAGTACAGCTCCGTTTTACAGTGGTAGCACCGGTCCCATTGATTGGCCACGTAATCGGGATTGGTGAACTCCTCGGTCGGAATGGCGACGTGTCGAATACCGATGCGATTGGCGAGTTCACGAGCCCCCTGGAGTTCTCCCTCGGCAAGCGCGTCGCTCGTTCCCGTGACGGCGATGGCCGCGTCGCCTAACGCTATTTGCGCTGCTTTTACGACGACCGCGCTATCGACGCCGCCAGAATATGCAACTGCACATGTCTTGTACTCAGCCAAGACACGCAACAATCGTTCGCGCTTCTCAATTATCGCGTCAGACAAACTCGACGTTTCGGCATTTAAAGAAGCCATACTCTCGCTAACGTAGAGTCATAAAGTGAAGAACCAGTCATTCGTAATCGGTTATGCACCGAGAATAACAATTCCTCGAACGTAAATCCAATTATCAGTATTCTGTTGCCGTGGGGAAGAATTCGATCACTTCGGATTACGCAAATCGCTCAGATTGAATGGTCCGCTGCCAGTTTCACCAGAAGCAGATTCAAATTCGGAAGAGCGAGGCTCTCGCCGGGCCAAAAGCGGTGCGAAACACGGCTCAGCGGGAGCTTCGCCCTCCCTAAAACCAAGTCTTGGAACAGCTTCTAGTTCGTCCCGTCGTTGCTTGCATCGAGCCGCTTCAGTTCGTCGCGCAGCATAGCGGCATCCTCGTACCGCTCCTCAGTGATTGCCGACTCGATCTGCAATCGTAGTTCCGCTCGCCGGTCCACAACTGTCGTTAGCTGCTCGACGCCCGACGCCGCTGGCTCGTCGCGTTCAATCTTCGTTAAGATTTCTTCCTTCCAGCGACGCAGGAATGCC
>DASZZA010000430.1:0-4102 GCA_035545135.1 Lacipirellulaceae bacterium
TTCGCCATTGGCAACGTCATCGAGAACGTCACCAGCCGCGACCGGTCAAACCCTGCATCGATCCTCGTGAGGTTGTAGACGGTCCGAACGAGTAAACCTGCTCCGATAACCAGCATCACCGCAAAAGCGACTTGTGCCGCCACAAGTCCACGACGGGCGTAATGACGCCAGGCACCGCTCGCCGCCCTCGCGCCTTCCTTGAGTGCAGTCATCATGCTAATCTCACTTGAACCGCGCACAACGCCACCAAACGGCTGTGCGCTCATTCTCCGTCGCCCGAGCGACACGAATCCGAAAAGCAGGGCCGTCCCAGCCGACAGCCCGAGCGCAACCAGCAGAACGGGGACATCGATCGTAACGTCCGTCGTCCGTGGAATGCTGGCCGGGTAAGCACGAATCAGCGCCCGCACTCCGGCGCTCGCTAGACACAGACCCAGAATGCTGCCGGCTCCGGACAACACCGCGCCTTCGGTTAACGATTGCCGGAGCAGCCTGCCATGGCTGGCGCCGAGAGCAGTGCGCAGTGCAAACTCACGTCTGCGGGAACCCGCGCGAGCCATTACCAGGTTCGCCAGATTCGCGCAGACAATGAGCAGCACGAATCCCACGGCGGCCTGCAGAATCCAGATCGGGCGGCGGGCATTCCCAACAATCGCATCCTGTAGCGACCACAATCGCAGCGTGTGATCTACGGAGCGCGCCGGATGGTTGGTGGGCACATGCTCTCGCGTGCCGGCGCGATCGCCCCAGTTTTCAAGAAATGCGCCCAGTTCCGTCCGTGCCCTCTTAGCGGTGACGCCGTCTTTCAGTCGCGCAATGACGTAGAGGACATGGGCCTCGCGCTGCCGGACCATAGTCGGCGGTAGCCAGAGAGGCAACCAAACCTGCGTGTGATGATCCATAACATCGGCCCCGGCTGGCATAATGCCAATAATTTCGTGAGGGCGACCTTCAATTTCCACCTTTTGCCCAACGAGCGGTCGCCCTCCAAACGCTGTTCGCCACAATTCGTCGGAGAGAATCGCAATCGGTGGCGGCAGCGACCCGGTCCAACGCGAAGTTTCTTCATCAGTAAAGAAGCGTCCCCGCTCCGGCTGAATCCCGAGCGCCTTGAGCAAATGTGCATCCACTGAGATCGAACGCACCCGCAGCGGTCGATCGCCGGCAGTAAGGTTGACCTCGCCGGTTGTGTACGCCGCGCCGCCGGTCGAATAAGCGCCAACCTCCGAGAACGACCGGTTCATCTGGCGGAACTCCATGTACTCCGGCGGAGAGAGCGCGCTTCCGGTGTTTCCAATGGCCGGGGATTCTGCCGTCAAATACATCAACTGATCCGGTTTTGGATAGTCGAGTGGCCGCAGCAGCACTCCATGCACAATCGTAAAGATGGCGACGTTTGCTCCAATTCCAAGCGCCAGCGTGGCGACGACAACTGCCGTGAACCCGGGACTCTTCGCTAAAGACCGAATCGTGTAACGTACGTCTTGTACAAGATCCTCGACAAAGTTTATGCGGCGCATATCCCCGGCACTCCTCCTTGTACTGCGCGATAGCTCCAATCGTGCGCTGCGCGGCCCGGAGAGCATCCTCCGGCGTCATACCGGAGGAAATCTTCTCTTCAATAAGCTGATCCAGGTGGAAACGAAGTTCGGCTTCGAGTTCGAGGTCGACATTCGGACGATGGCACAGCGATCGAAGCCGTAAACGGGCTTTGTCCAGAATCCGCATTGCTAAGCCTCCTGGACTACTGTGTTGATAGCCGTCGACAGACGAACCCAGTTCGCCAATTCCTTTTCCAGTTGCTTCCGTCCCGAACGGGTAAGAGAGTAGAACTTGGCCATTCGTCCCGTCTCGGTGGGACGCCACTCGGCCTTGATCCAGGCCTGCTGCTCCAGACGGTGCAGCGCTGGATACAGCGACCCCTGCTGGATCTGGAGCGCTTCTTGTGAAACCTGTTGGATGCGTTTGGCGATCGCCCAGCCGTGTTTCGGTTCGAGCGAGATGGTCTTGAGGATCAGCAGATCAAGAGTGCCTTGGACAAGATCGGTCGGCTTTGCCATATGCCTAGATTATCAACAATTGTAGACGGTCGGAGTAGCACCCTGCATAGCGGGCGGCATCGGCCCAAAAGCATTATCATTTGGCTGACGTTTTTGCTTGATAAGATATACTCCTACTCCCATGCAGATCACGCCCGCGCTAGACACGGTTGCGCGGCTTATGGCCGACTTCCGTAAAGGCGACAAGGCGGCCGCCAATCATTTGGTGGAACTGCTATATCCGGAACTGCGAAAGCTGGCCGTCTCGAAAATGAGGGGCGAGCGCACGGAGCATACCTGGCAGCCGACGCTGCTTGTCAACGAACTATATCTGGCTCTGGTTAAGATCAAAGCGCTTGGTAGCGGAGACGAGGCTGCTCAGGAAAAGGCCGCCTTTCTGGGGCTCGCCGGACACGTGATGAAGCACCTTTTAATTGACCATGCGCGTCCTCTCTACCGGCGGGCGGAAAAAGTTCCACTGCATGAAATCAGGGACTATATTCTCCCCGGCATTGAGAACGTGCAGTTCGTCGAAGAGGTACTCTCGCGTCTGGGCGCCATCAACCCGAAACTGCGCGCGGTTACTGAGATGAGAGTCTTCGAAGGACTGACCGGCGATGAGATCGCGGAGCAGCTCAGTTGTTCGCCACGCACGGTGGCCAACCTTTGGACTTTCGCCAAGCGGTGGCTCGCAAACGAATTGGCTGCCACGGCTGTCTTATGACCGACGAGCAGTGGCGGCTGGCGTGGGAAATTTATGCCGAGGTCGCCGAACTCGACGGGGAAGAAAGGCGATCTGCACTTGCCGCATTCGACATCGATCCGGAAGTTCTCGATGAAGTGATTTCGATGCTGGAAGAGGCGAAGACCGCCCTCGATGGGACACACAACAAGTCAGGATCGAGAAGCGGCGCTTGCTTCGGTCGTTATGAAGTAGGTGAGCTGTTGAGCAGCGGGGGAATGGGCGAAGTCTATGCGGCGGCCGACCCTGAGTTGAACCGCAAGCTGGCGATTAAGTTCTTGAGTCCGGAGATGGCTGCCGGAAGTCGCGCTGTCGATCGCCTCATCCGGGAGGCAAAAGCCGCATCTGCGCTGAATCATCCACACATCATCACCATTTATGAAGTAATCCGCGAGAAGGACGATGTGGCGATTGCCATGGAATTAGTGGAGGGACATTCGCTTCGCGAATTCTGTGGCAAGCCGGTGGAGATTGCGCAGGTGATTGATTGGGGTCGGCAAATCGCACAGGCGCTCGCGGTCGCGCATCAGCGCAACATCATTCATCGCGACGTGAAGCCGGAAAATTTGATGGTGCGCGGCGACGGCATCCTGAAAGTGCTCGATTTCGGAATCGCTGGTCACTGGGATGGCGCGGCCCGTAGAAACTCCACGCAATCGTCCGGGATAGGCGGAACTCTCAATTACATGTCTCCCGAGCAGATTCAGGGCGAGCGCGCGACGAGTGCGAGCGACGTGTTCTCACTCGGACTGGTGCTGTATGAGTTGGCCACGGGCACGCATCCGTTTCGATCCACTTCTCCGATTGAAACAACAGACGCAATTGCACACGGCAAACCAAAGCGGCCTTCGTTGCTCAACCGGCGAATTCCCGCCAAACTCGAGACGCTTTTGCTCGGTATGCTGAGCAAAGACCCACGGGAACGGCCGCCGGCTTTGGAGGTGGACCGGCAGTTCTCGCTTGCGAGCCCGATCAAACTAAACAGGCGCTACCGGACGATTGCATGGGCGGCAGCGGCGATATTGGTCGCTGTAATCTCCGGCACGTTTGTTTACACCGTTCGCGACAGGATTCTTTCGGAAAGGGAACCTCAGTTTCTGCAGTTAACTCGCCAGGTGAATGAAAATCGAGTCACAGCCGCAGCCATCTCACCCGACGGCAAGACATTGTTATTTGCGACATTCTCCGGCCCCGTATACCGGCGCCGCATGACCGACGGCCTCACGCAACCTTTGGACGCTCTCAAAGGGCTGCATGTCGATCGGATGGTGTGGTTCAACGACGGGTCTAAGATTTTAATCGACGGCTCGATGGCAGATGC
>DASZZA010000431.1:0-5116 GCA_035545135.1 Lacipirellulaceae bacterium
GGCGCCGCTATGAGCGCCGTGACAGTCACCAACTGGACATCGAATCTGGCAGTAGCCGTAACGTTCCTGACCCTGGTCGGGGTTCTCGGGCAGGCAGGAACGTTCTGGTTATACGGCGCGATAGCAGTTGCCGCCTGGGTCTTCTTTTATCTTCTGGTGCCGGAAACCAAAGGGAAAAGTCTTGAACAGATCGAAGCGCACTGGCGGACCGGCAAGCCTCCACGCGCATTATGAAGTGGGGTGGGGCTGAGTAGTTTCCGAACCTGCCTCGCGGGATCGCCGAGGGATATATTGTCGCAAGGGGGATAGCATTTATTCGGCTCAGTCCAGGAACTCATATCATGACATCCGAGGCACTCACTCTGGAACGAAAAACCGACGCAGTCACGCCGAAGCGAAAAGCCGCCGCACTGACACCGGAACTCCTTCGCAAAATGCATGCCTATTGGCGTGCGGCCAACTACCTGTCTGTTGGGCAGATTTACCTCTACGACAATCCGCTCCTGCGCGAGCCGCTGAAGCTGGCCCACGTAAAACCGCTGGTGGTCGGACACTGGGGTACGACGCCAGGCCAGAATTTCATTTATGTGCATTTGAATCGGGTCATCAAGAAGTATGACCTGGATATGTTCTACATCGCCGGTCCCGGTCACGGCGGTCCGGCTTTGGTCGGCAACGTCTATCTTGAAGGTAGCTGGAGTGAGGTCTACCCGGACGTCACCCAGGATGGGGCTGGGATGAAGAAGCTTTTCAAGCAATTCTCCTTTCCCGGCGGGATTTCGAGCCATGTCGCGCCGACGACGCCGGGCTCGATTCACGAAGGCGGCGAACTGGGCTATTCGCTGAGCCATGCTTTCGGGGCCGCGTTCGACAATCCGGGTCTGATCGTCGCTTGCGTCATCGGCGATGGTGAAGCGGAAACTGCCTCGCTGGCGACTTCTTGGCAGTCCAACAAGTTTCTCGATCCAATCAGCGACGGCGCCGTGCTGCCGATCCTGCACCTCAACGGCTACAAGATCAGCAACCCGACCGTCCTGGCCCGCATCGAACCCGAGGAATTGGAGCAATTCTTCCGAGGCTGCGGCTGGATGCCCTACTTTGTCGAGGGCGACGAGCCGGACAAGATGCATGAACTCATGGCCACCGTTTTGGATAAGGCCATCGAGGACATCAGGCAGATCCAAAAGAACGCTCGCACCAAAAATGATGCTAGTCGGCCGCGCTGGCCGATGATCGTGCTGCGGTCGCCTAAGGGCTGGACCGGACCGAAGGTCGTTGACGGCCTCCAGATCGAAGGCACCTTCCGAGCGCATCAGGTGCCGATCTTGGTCGATGCCGCGCATCCCGATCATGTCGCGCTGCTTGAAAGCTGGATGAAGAGCTACAAAGTCGAGGAGCTGTTCGACGAGAATGGCCGTCTCATCCCGGAATTGGCTGAGCTGGCGCCGAAGGGCGATCGGCGCATGGGCGCCAATCCGCACGCGAACGGCGGCCTTCTGCTGCGCGACCTGCGGATGCCGGATTTCCACGTCCACGCGGTGGACGTGCCGTCACCCGGCGCTGTCGACGGCCAGGATACACTTGTATTGGGCAAGTTTCTGCGTGACGTGGCAAGCCTCAATCAGGATCAGCGTAATTTCCGCGTCTTCGGCCCCGATGAGACACTCTCAAATCTCTTGGGCGCGGTCTTTGAAGTTACCAACCGCCAGTGGGACGCTCGCGAAGTCAAAAATGACGAATTTCTCGCGCCAGCCGGGCGGGTGCTGGACTCGATGCTAAGCGAGAACCAATGCGAAGGCTGGCTTGAAGGATATCTGTTGACCGGACGGCATGGGCTGTTCAACAGCTACGAAGCCTTCATTCGTATTGTCGACTCGATGTTCAGCCAGCACGCCAAGTGGCTGAAGGTAACGCTGGAACTGCCCTGGCGCCGGAAAATCGCGTCCCTGAACTATCTGCTGGCCTCCCACGTCTGGCAGCAGGATCACAACGGCTTCACGCACCAGGACCCGGGATTCCTCGATCACGTGATCAACAAAAAGGCCGACATCGTTCGGGTGTATCTGCCGCCCGACGCAAATTGCCTGTTGTCGGTTTTTGATCACTGCCTGCGCAGCCGGCATTACGTCAACGTGGTGGTGGCCGGCAAACATGCCCTTCCGCAGTGGCTGAGCATGGACGCTGCCGCTATGCACTGCGAGGAAGGAATCGGCATCTGGCAATGGGCCAGCAACGATCAGGGCAGCGAGCCGGACGTTGTAATGGCCTGTTGCGGGGATACGCCCACGCTGGAGATCCTGGCGGCCGTGTCAATTCTTCGCCAGCACCTGCCCGATCTGAAAATACGGGTGATCAACGTCGTCGATTTGATGCGGCTGCAGTCCGCGAGCGAACACCCGCATGGCCTGAGCGAAACCGATTACGATGCGCTTTTCACCACGGACAAGCACATCATCTTCGGCTTCCACGGCTATCCCTGGCTCATCCACAGGCTGACCTATCGCCGGACCAATCGCAACCTCCACGTCCGGGGTTACAAGGAAGAAGGCACCATCACGACGGCCTTCGACATGAGGGTGCAGAACGACCTGGACCGGTTTCATCTCGTGCAGGACGTGGTCGATCGGCTGCCGCACTTAGGCGCGAAGGGGGCTTATCTGAAGCAGATGGTGCGGGACAAGCTCATCGAACATAAGCGCTACATCGACATGCACGGCGAGGATATGCCAGAAATCCGCAACTGGAAGTGGGGCAACCCGTAATTCCCATGTCGATTGAAAAACCGCTTCCAACTCATTTCGAGGCTGGCACGAACGCCGAGGTAATCTGAGGATCAGCGAATAACACCAGCGTAAAATCACCGCAGCATGAGGTGTGCGCTACGCCCTGGCAGTGTCACCGTCTTGACGCCGGGATCGTCCAAATCGTCGGCGATGTGAAAGCCGAGTTCGGCGCACATGGTCAGCATCGTGGTATTCTCCGCGAGCACTTGGCCTTGCACGGTCTTCAGGTCCTTATACTTTGAAAATTCGATCATGCGCTTCATCAAAAGCCAACCGATTCCGTGGCCCTTGAGCCGCGAGCGCACCAGGATGGCAAATTCGGCGTTCTCCCCACTGACCTCGTCGTGCAGGCGCACCACACCCAGCATCTTTCGACTTTGCTCGTCGACGGCAATGAAGGCCATGGCGTGAGCCGGATCGTAATGGATGAGTTTGTCGAGGAGCGCGTGGCTCACCTCGCGCATTGATCCGAAGAAGCGCAGCCGCAAGTCCTCCGCTGTCACGTCGCTTAGAAAATCGGGATAGAGGGCGGCATCCTCGGCCACAAGCCGGCGGATCAGAACCGGCGTTCCACCGCGTAGGGCTAAGTGCGACTCGTTCAATGCGCCGTCGAAGCCGGAACCATCGTCGCGGCAGGGTTGCATGAGTATGCTTCCATTCGGCGGAACAACGATTTCAAAGAATTAATTATGCGCAACCACTGGCAGCCGTTCGACCACGTCGCCCAGGCCGGCGAGGCCCGCTGGGAGATGGGAATATTAAGCACAATAGAGGTGCATCCTTGTGAGCAATATTGCTCAGAAATATTTGAGCCAAGGAGCAAGGCTGGAAGTCTGTAAGGGCGCCCCGATTGATTAGGGAGCCAATTCTGAATGCATGAACGAGGGCCGAATAGCCACTCCACGCGCGCTTCGCCGGCGTGGACATCCATGCTCGCCCCCTACCGCGAACCGAACTGCGCGCGCAGCACGGTCGAACTCGTTATCACGGCCGTACCCATCGTAATGTTATGGATCCTAATGTGGGCCGTTCTCGGCGTCGGCTACTGGATCTGCCTGTTGCTCGCGGTGCCGGCTGCCGGCTTTCTCGTGCGCCTCTTCATGATCCAACACGATTGCGGTCACGGATCATTCTTCCGCCGCCGTCACGCGAATGATTGGGTGGGACGTGCCATTGGCGTATTGACCCTGACGCCCTACGATTTTTGGCGACACAGCCACGCCCTCCATCATGCGAATTCGGGCAATCTCGATCACCGCGGATTCGGCGATGTCGACACGCTGACCGTGCGCGAGTTTCTGGCATTACCCAAATGGCGTCAGCTCCAGTATCGGTTGTATAGGCACCCGCTCGTGATGTTTGGGATCGGTCCGGCATATTTGTTCATCCTGCGGCACCGATTGCCGGCAGGACTGAAGCGCAGCACTTGGCACTACTGGCTAAGCACGATGGCGACGAACCTCGCAATCGCGGTTCTCGCCGCGACGATGATCCGGCTGGTCGGCCTAGGACCATTCCTGCTTGTGCAACTGCCGGTCACGATTCTCGCAGGGTCGATTGGCGTCTGGCTGTTCTACGTCCAGCACCAGTTCGAGGATACCTTCTGGGCCCGTGACGAGCGTTGGAATTTCCATGAGGCGGCGCTGCACGGCAGCTCGCATTATGACTTGCCGGGCGTCTTGCGGTGGTTCACCGCCAATATCGGGGTACACCACGTCCACCATCTCTGCAGCCGCATCCCGTATTACCGATTGCCACACGTGTTGCAGGATCACCCGGAGCTTGCTGTCGTCGGGCGGCTTACGCTCTTCCAAAGCCTCCATTGCGTGCGCAGGGTTCTTTGGGACGAAAGAGTGCAGCGGCTCATCTCCTTTCGCGAGATGCGCATCCTCATGCTCGGTGATGATCAGAAAGACGGCGCCTTACCAAATCAGGCGTAGGCAACTACCCAAAAGTCATTTTTTGGGGCGTTGTTTGCCGAAAGCGGCTACCGCTTTCTTGCTTTTTCTGCGAGCCGTGGGGCCCCGCTCACCAAGATTCTGCCCTTCCTTACCATCGCCCATCATGTCGGGATGTCGGGATGCACAAGCTATGCGGTATGCCCAGGATCGTAGCCGCCCTCCGGAGGCATATCCTGCTTTTGCCGTCGCGTCATTTTCCCCGGCGCCAGGTCCTTAGAACCGCGAGTACCACCAAGGCTCGCCCGGGCAATATCGTCTTCGGTGGGGCGATCAGCGTTGTGTTCTGGCGGCTTAGGTTTCATTGCTTACATCCTTTGCGCACGATACTCGCGCCCGGTCGACGGCTGGCGCCTGCGATCCTTGCTATCGGTT
>DASZZA010000432.1:0-2707 GCA_035545135.1 Lacipirellulaceae bacterium
TCCTGCCCGAGATTCGCCGGATCAACGAACGCCTCGCTACCCTCGGCGACGGAAAGTCGATCTTTTACTTGAACATCAATGATAAGCTAGCGGACATGAACGGAATACTGCTGGATGGAATGACCATCGACAAACTGCACCCGACGGTAAAAGGATATCAAGTGTGGGCCGATGCCCTGAGACCGCTGCTGACAAGAATCTTGGGTCCACCCGCCAAAACAGACCATGCGCCGCCGCCGACCGGCGATCCATCGTTGTTAAGTGGTTGAATGTTATGCTATTTGGCGTTGGTCGAAGTCATCTTTGTCCCGCGAATCGGTTCAACTCCGCAGCCCAGGGTCGCCGCGAAGCCGCGCACCCTGGATAGACAACCAGCGCTCCGTCCATTTACGCCGTAGGCGTTACACATCGGCCGATCTAGAGCAACTTTCCATATTACGTACTCAATAGCCGGTGAGTTACGCTCACCGGAACTCAAGCGGCATTGCCGTCCAGCCATTTTCGATGCTCAAGTGCCCGCTGATAAATAAAAAATTCGGGTGGCGGGACCTCGCAACATGCCTACACTCGCGAATGAACCCTGTATTCGTCCGCATCCGTTCGGCTGTTCGACTATGACGCCTCAAGAAAGCATTCGGGACGATTATCGTCGCAAGGTGGAAGATTGTATGCGGGCGATAACCAAGCTGGACCGTCAGGACGTCTGGTTTGGGCGTCTGCGAGTGGCCACGTTTGTGCCCGCGGCCGCCTTCCTCTATTACGCAATTTCCCTCGGAGCGGCTGGCTGGCCGTGGATGATTGCCGGCGCGCTGCTCGTCGTGGCCTTCATCGTCATCGTTCGGATGCACGAGGGAGTGATGCTGCGCGCCACGGAATTTCGCCATCGGCGGCGGATCAACGAGACCCAGCTGGCGCGGATCGATCGGCATTGGGACCGCGTTCCTGCATACGATGTCGAAGTGCCAAACGAGTTTAGCCAAGTTGCCGACGATCTGGACCTCTTCGGCCACGCTTCGCTTTATCAATTGATCTCTCAGGCGCACACGCCGTTCGGTCGCCAAACTCTCCGCGACTGGCTACTCGTTCCCGCAATGCCGCCGGAAATCGTCGATCGGCAACACGCAGTGTCTTTTCTCGCGCCGGCCGACGACGTGCGCGAAGAGTTCGCTCTCCGCAGCCGTATGCTAGGCATTCACGATCAGGACACGCTTGCATTTGTCGCCTGGGCAGAAGCGCAGCCGGTCCTTGCGGACAGCGCCTGGCTCAAATGGTTGACGCGGCTGACGTCCATTTCTCTAGTACTCATTCTGGTTGGTGCCTCGGCCGGACTGATCAACGCCGTGGGCGCATTCGTGGCAATCACCGCGATCGTACTCGTACATCTCCTATTGCTTGCCATCTATGCTGGTCGCATATACGACGTGCTCGATCGCATCGCGTCGCGCAGCCACGATATTCGGCAGTACCGCCCGTTGTTGGATACCATCGCCGCTCTGCCTTCCGACGTACCGTTTTTTGCCAAACTTCATGCCCGCATGGGGTCAACGCCGCGCGATCCGATTCAGTTGCTTTCCGGCCTGACGCGACTCGTACGCTTTGCCAATTTGCGGCGCGATGGGCTATTTGGTGTGCCCTACTATCTCTCGCAATTGTTCGTGCTGACGGATTTTCACGTACTGTCTTTGATGGAGCGTTGGCAGCGGCGGCACGGTTTCGCCGTGCGTCGCTGGCTAGAGGCGGTCGGCCAATTGGAAGCGATTTCTTCGTTGGCCACCCTCGCCCACGACAACCCTCAATGGAACATGCCAACCGTCGAACAGGTGCCGGAAAAGACGATTGTCGCGCGTCGGCTCGGTCATCCTCTCATTGCCGAGAATCGCTGTATTGCCAACGACATCGAGATCGGTCCGCCGGGCACGTTGGTGCTGGTCACCGGGTCGAACATGTCGGGCAAGAGCACTCTGTTGCGCGCCGTCGGCGTCAACCTCATTCTGGCTCAAGCGGGTGCTCCGGTCTGCGCGGTCGAGTTACGCTTGCCGCCGGTGGAGCTGGCTACCTCGATGCGGACCCGCGACTCGCTCGCCGATGGCGTCTCGTTCTTCCTGGCAGAGTTATATCGACTCAAGCAGATCGTCGACCAATCGCGCGCGTGTCGGCATCAACCGCGACTATTCGTCTATTTGCTCGACGAAATCCTTCAAGGAACCAATTCGATCGAGCGGCACATCGCTGTTTGCCGGATTATCCGTCACCTCATCGCGCACGGCTCGATCGGAATGGTCACGACACACGACTTGGAGTTGGCGCACGACCCGGAACTTTCGCTCAATTGCCATGCGGTTCACTTTCGCGAATCGATCACCGGCAACGACGGCAACGAACAAATGACGTTTGACTATGCGCTTCGCGCCGGCCTGGCCCCAACCACCAATGCCTTGAAGCTGCTCAAGATGGTCGGCCTCGACGAATAGACAGATTGCCACAGCAGGTGTAGATTGCCCGGCCAATTTGCTGGATTACATCACATCGTTTTCGTTATCGGAGCAGCACTGCGCGGCGCAAACGCCTTGTCGAGATACTTTGATCATCCACCGGCATGACTGGCTAGCAGCGGCAGAAACTTCCAGCAGTACAATGTGGCCACAATAACGGAAACGATCTTGAGCACTAGGCCTGCACGGACCATATGACTGATGCGCACCTGTCC
>DASZZA010000433.1:0-9270 GCA_035545135.1 Lacipirellulaceae bacterium
GTTGATTTCGGTGCCGAAGCCGATTCACCATGTTTGGCCACTGCGGCTGGCTGATCGGCGTTTTCAGGAGGCGGCGACGCACCAATGCTGCTACTAGAGGGCGGAACAACGGGCGATTGCGACGGATGTCCTTCGGGCGAAGGCATGGCTTCTCCTGCTAGGCCGGATCAATTGCAACGACAAGCGCCTGTGCCGATCATCCGTCAATGACAAGCGAAACACAATGGCCGATCGACGAATCGTCGCCCGCCATTTTTTGCTCCACAATTTGCACCTCCCTCTCCCCGCGGGAGCAGGGTGAGGGTGTCTTGAAACCCGCTGCGACTGCATCCCTAAAACTTTCGTTGCCGCCCCAACTTGCGCCGCAGCACGACCCACTGGCCGCTATGCAGCACCCAATGAGTGCCGACGGTCACGAAACAATCTCCGGCGCATTTTACGAATGGCGGAACGCGCCCGGTCACCGGTTTGTCGAGGTCGGCACCACTGAGTGTCTCGAGCGCCGCCAACGTGCCGGCACGAACCGTTTTGGCCAGGCTCAAGTATTCATCCTTC
This sequence comes from Lacipirellulaceae bacterium, assembly GCA_035545135.1. GTDB lineage: Bacteria > Planctomycetota > Planctomycetia > Pirellulales > Lacipirellulaceae > JABDGM01. Next base: position 556 of record DASZZA010000433.1, read on the forward strand.
GAAAGAAAATCGGCCGCATTGTCGCTGATCGCCGTATCTTTCGTGTGACGCTCAGCGAAACCCGGTGGAAGCGCCCGCATCGAGCCGGGCGCTGCCGCTTCAACGAGCCGAAACTCGGCCGAAATGAGATGCCCCAACTGCCACGCCAGGTGGTTTGCGTCCGGCGCTGGCCGCACCAATAACTCTTGCGGCCCGATATCGGCGAGATAACTTTCCACCATGAAATCCGCAATCCTAAGCGAGGTGCGAATGGCATCTTTGGCGTTCATGGATAAATCCTAAGGGTCATGATACTACCGGGCTGCGCGGCGAATTCGTTGAAGGCCGCAAGATTACAACTAGCGGTACATACGCCCTTCTATTCAATGACATCGTGACGCATCAGGCAAGCCGTAGATGCGACACGTGCCGAGAATTCGCCAAACGGACGTTTACCGAAACGAGTTACGCCGCTTTGCGGAAGAGCATCCGAGATTGCCGAGCCTCGCGCCCAGTCCAGCGGCGAAGCAAGATGGCCGCCAAATGGCCACCGAATGCGATCGAGAGTTTGAGCGCGTGCTCCAGCGGCTGAACGCGACCGACGATGGGAATGCAATCCAAATCGCATTCCGGATCTGGGTCTGTGAGATTCAATGTCGGTGGCGCAAATCCGTCGCGCAGCGCGAGCGAGGTGATCGCCAGTTCGACGCTGCCCGAGGCGTTCACTAAGTGCCCGAACATCGACTTGTTCGCGCTGACACAGACAGAGCTTGCCGCCCGACCAAAGGCAGCGCGAATGCCGCGGCTTTCGAGCAGGTCGTTTTGTTTGGTGCCGGTTCCGTGCGCGTTGATGTACGCGACATCGCTCGGTACGAGTTTCGAAGATCGCAGCGTGCCGCGGATCAACTCCGTTAACGCATCGCTGTTGGCATCGAGACTGGTGACGTGTCCAGCATCGTTGAGAATGCGGCCGCCAATGACCTCAGCATAAATCGTCGCCCCGCGAGCTCGTGCGTGGCCGAGCCGCTCCAGCACGAACATGCCGGCGCCTTCGCCCATAACGAATCCGCTGCGATTGGCATCGAACGGGCGGCATGCTTGCGTGGGGTCGACGTGGTCAGCCAGCACGCGCATATTATAAAACCCAGCGGCAAACAGCGGATGGATTGCCTCGGAGCTTCCGGCGAGAGCCAAATCACACTGCCCGTCCTGGATCGCACGAACCGCCTTCAGAATCGCAATCGTGCCGCTGGCACATGCTGTCGAATTGCTTAGTCGCGGACCACGCAGATCATAGTCGCTGGCCACCATCGCGCACGCCGTGTTCGGCAGCCACTGTTGCCACCAGGGGCCCTTGCCCGGCGGAATCAACTTGTCCTGTAGGCCAAGTCGCTCTACCACGAAGTCGGTGTCGCCCATGTGGGCGCCGATCGAGCAGCCAAACCGGTCGCGGTCGACGCTCGCAAAATGAATACGGGCATCGGCCAGCGCTTCAGCGGCCGACTGTCGGCAGAGCGGAATGTTTTTCAACTGGCACGGGAACTCGCCCTCAACATCCACCGTGGCGCCAAGCATCAGGCCATCTGGAATGCCGGGCACGCCTACCAGTCGTTGAACGCCGCAATCGCCGCGTTGGACCGCCTGCCACACCGCTTCTCGTGAACGACCAATCGACGTAACCAGCCCGATGCCGGTTATGACCACCCGATCGTCGTTCGTCGGAACGTAATGCACTGATCGATAGAGGGCCTGGCGACGTGGCGGTAAAACTGGACGGCAGCAATGCCGACGAGCGCGACCACGCTCTCTGACGTTGCACACCGTTCGATTCGCGCGGGAATAAATGCAGCGAATCTATACAGAAAAAACGACGAGTTCACCACTTTAGATCGTCGTTTCGGGTCGCGGTTCGTGAGACCATTCGATGCTAGCAATGCTAGGAATCAAACTCGGAAAAAATAAGCTCGCTAAACGATAAGTTGCTTGAACGAGCGCGGCGGGCGCAGCACAATACGTCATTCTGTAGCTCCTGGCGCGATTAAACATCGCGGCAAAGGAATTCGGAAAGAGTCACCCGCACCCAGTGCGGCCGACGCGCGCCGACAATCGACCGCCGTTGTCAAGCGGAAGAGAGTGCAAGAACCTGTTAGCGGCCACGCTGGCATTGGTTGCCAGCAGCGCGATCGCCTGGGTGTGGGTTTCAGCTCGCTTGCGGCTCAGCCGTTTGGATGAACACCATTCGCAACTGGTGCAGCAGGCTGTCGAGCACCTGCTGCTCGCTGGTCGTCAGGTTGCCTTTGGTCTTCTCACGCAGAACGTCGACCGTATCAATGAGGAACTTGGCCTGATTGCGCTGCGTCTGCGACTTACCGGTCACTGGGTGCGGCACCTGTCCCATCGCAACGAGCGCTTCGGTCGCCAATGTCGTGAGCAACAACTCAAGCGACGCAGGCGGCATCGGCGGGTCCAGTATTTCCTCCGATGCCGTTTCTTTCGCCGCCTCTGTCGGCTTCGACTTTGCCGCCTGCTCCCTCTCCGCTTGAACCTGCGACTTCCAGTCCTCGTCGATGATGATTTTCTTTTCGTCAGCCATGATTGAACTATGCCGGTTGGTCCGCCGGCGCCGCAGGCTTCTGCTCCTTCGATGAGGGCTTCTTGACGATGGGGCGTTCGCCCCGCGCCTTATTGTGTTCCACCGCGGCACCAATAAAACCAGCAAACAAAGGCTGCGCCTTCGTCGGCTTCGATTTGAACTCGGGATGATACTGCACTGCCACAAACCACGGGTGTTCCGGCAATTCGATCACTTCCACGAGTGATCCGTCAGGGCTCGTCCCCGAGAACCGCATTCCGTGCGCGGTATATTGGTCGCGGTAGCGATTATTGAACTCGTACCGGTGCCGATGACGTTCTGAAATCTCGGTCGTTCCGTAACATCGCGCGGCCACGCTGCCAGGCTCCAATCGCGCCGGTTGCGCGCCGAGTCGCATCGTGCCGCCCTTGTCTGTGATTGATCTCTGGGCGTCTAGCAGGCAGATCACCGGGTACGGCGAGTTCTTGTCAAACTCCGTCGAATGCGCCCCCGCCAGGCTGCACACGTTGCGACCGAACTCGATCACCGCGCACTGCATCCCCAAACAAAGGCCCAAGAATGGAATGCCCTTCGTACGCGCATAACGGATCGCCGTCACCTTTCCCTCGATGCCGCGCTCGCCGAAACCACCGGGAACCAGAATGCCGTCGTAGCCGCTCAGCAATCGTTCGGGGCCTTCGGTTTCAATATCCTCGCTGCGGATTCGGCCAATGCGAACCTGCGCACGATGGGCGATGCCTGCATGATCGAGCGCCTCGTAAATCGACTTGTAGGCATCGTGGTGATCCGCATATTTGCCAACGATCGCCACGCTGATTTCACGATCAGGGTTCCGCAGCCGCCGCAACAACTCGCGCCAATCCTCCAGATCGGGGTCCGCGGTCTTTAAACCCAGCTTGCCGACGATGAGTCCGTCCAAGTTATTATCTACCAGGCTCAGCGGCACCTCGTAGATCGAAAAATCTTTGTCCTTTTCCTCGATCACCGCATCGATCGAGATATTGCAGAACAGCGCGATTTTTTCGCGGTCGTCGCGCGACAGCGAATGCTCCGTTCGGCAAATGAGAATGTCAGGCTGAATACCGATCTGCCGGAGCTGACCCACCGAATGTTGCGTCGGCTTTGTCTTGAGCTCTTTGGCCGCCTTCAAATACGGCACCAGCGTCAGGTGGATGTAAAGACAATTTTCTTTGCCCACGTCCAGCGCAAATTGCCGGATTGCTTCCAGAAACGGCAGGCTCTCGATATCACCCACCGTGCCGCCAATTTCGGTGATCACGACGTCAACGTGCTCATCACGATTCTCGCCCAACTTCGCAATCACACTTTTGATTTCGTTCGTAATGTGCGGAATCACCTGCACCGTCTTGCCGAGGAATTCGCCGCGACGTTCCTTATTGATCACCGACAAGTAAATCTGCCCGGTCGTATAGTTTGAGTCGCGTGTGAGTGGGCTGTTGGTGAATCGTTCGTAATGGCCCAGGTCCAGATCGGTCTCGCTGCCGTCATCCAGCACATACACCTCGCCGTGCTGATACGGACTCATCGTACCAGGATCGACGTTAATGTACGGATCGAGTTTCTGCATCCGCACCGAAAGACCGCGCTTTTCGAGCAGCATTCCGATCGAGGCGCTGGTGAGCCCTTTGCCCAAAGAGCTAACGACGCCGCCGGTGACGAAAATGTATTTAGCCATAAACGGTCCACCTTCCTGGTAAGCAGAATCCATCAATTGCGGCGCGAATCGCGCCGTAACAAGTGCATTATAATATCCCGACCTTTGCCTGAGCAGGGTGCGACTGTCGCTCGAATTCCCGCCGTTTTTAAGTGACACAGACACTACGTGCCGCGACTTGATCGGCAATCGCGACGCGGACAAAATGAATGGTATGAAATATTCCGTACTTTTGATTTCGTTCTTCGTAGCGCAAACCGTTTTCGCGGCACATCATCCGGGAAATGTATTCACCGCCGGCGAGGATGTGAGCGTCGCCGTTCCCAAGGCATGGTCCGGTTGGCGAGCGATCGACATTAGTCGAAACGAACTCGCCCATGGCTCGGCCCAAGGCGGTGTGGCCGAACTAGGAAAACTGCCGACCGGTTACTTTGAAGTTCACGAAAAGGACGGTCCCGGCATGATCACGGCTGCAGTCTTGACGCCGACGACCATCGCCGACGACACGCCGATCGCTATCGATGCCGGCATGTCCTGGTTCTATCCCGATGATCCGCAGAAAATACGCGACGCTTGCTCTCTCTGTCGGCTCGGCGGTGTGAAGTGGGTTCGCGACCGAGCAAGTTGGCCCGAAATCGAAACCGCCCGGGGAACTTGGGCCGGCGAAACACGCTACGAACGCACGATGCGAATCGAGCACGAAGAGGGGCTGAAGATTCTGCAGGTGAACCACATTTCGCCGGCGTGGGCGTCCAAAGACCCACGCCATTTTCCCGACGACTTGCGCGACGTTTACAACTTCTACCGCGGCTTGGCCAAACGGTGGAAGGGCCTGGCCGACGCCATCGAGCCGTGGAACGAGCCGGATATCGCTCCATTTGGTGCTCACACCGGCTGCGAAATCGGGTCGTTTCAAAAGGCCGCCTACCTTGGGTTGAAAGCCGGCAATCCAGAGCTGCCTGTCAACCAGGCCGTCTTCGCCATCGACCGGGCCGCAACGCTCAACGAATTTGGAAAGAACGAAGTGTATCCCTACTTCGACCGGTACGATTTGCATCATTACGTCAAGCTGCCGTTGTATCCGCGAGCGTACGCCCGTCACCGCGCCGTCAGTGGCGGCCGGCCAATGTGGACGACCGAATTCAACCTCACCATCTGGTGGTCGGACGAGAAGACGGGCGAGCCCTCGGAAGACGACCTGCGCGTCCAGGCGTTCCGCGTGTCGAAGGTCTTTTCCGAAGCGCTCTACGAAGGACCGGTGAAACTGTTCTATTTCATGCTCGGCCATTACGTCGAACGTCAACTCCAATACGGAATCGTGCACACCGATCTCACGCCGCGGCCCGCGTATGTCGCCTTTGCCGCGGTGGGCCGCTTCCTCGATGCGGCGAAGCCAATCGGCCGTGTCGATCTGGGTGACGAAAAGTTGAAGGGATATGTCTTCGCCACTAAGGTCGATGGCTCGAACCGAGAAACGCTCGTAACGTGGAGCGAAACGAAGCCAACAACGGTCAAGATCCCGCCGGCTGAGAAAGCATACGATTATCTTGGCCGCGACATGACGCACGCGCGCAAATTAAAATTGACCCGCGAGCCCATATTCGTGTTGTTGCCGCCCGGCGGCTCGAAGCAACTCAAAATCATTCCCCCACCGGCCAAGGCAAAATGGCTCGTCGGCCAGGCATCTCCCGTCGTGCTGCAACTGGTCGGCAAAGGCAATGCAAAACAATCGGCATTTCAAGTGGACTCGAAAAACACGTTGCAGCTCGTCGCCTACAACTTCGGTGACAAGCCCGCTCGCGGAAAATTGAGCGTCGCGGGTGCAACGGGCGCAAAGCCGGATATCGAGATCGCCCCTGGCGCCCGCGAGGTGCAACTGATTCAACCCGACGGCTCCAAAAACGTGACGGCGCGGCTTGACGCAGGAGCGCTCGGACACGCAATCGTCGCAGCGAACGTTAACGTACGCTAACCAAAGAATTGACCCGTTCCCACGGGCGAGAACGCATTCTTATAATGCTCAATGGTCGGCCGACGAGCGTTTTCCGGCCAGGTGATCGCGATAACGTCAAACCGCGCCGCATAACTCAAGAGGCGATTCGCTTTCAGATACGCCAGTGCCGATTGCGTCATTCGCCGCTCTTTGCGCGAATCGATCGCCTCGGCCGGACGGCCGGCGTCGCTGCTCCTGCGAGTCTTCACCTCGACAAACACGACCGTGCGTCCGTCTACCGCAACGATGTCCAGTTCGCCCAGTCGCGAATCAACGCCGCGGGCCAGAATGCGAAACCCGTGCCGCTTAAGAAACTTGGCGGCCGCATCTTCGCCCCGGTTACCCAGCGATTTCCTTCGCGCCCGCTTGGTAAGCCACTTACGAATCCGCGACGACCAAGACATTTGGAACAGCACCAACGGAAACTAACAGGACGAAACATCGCCAGTCGAAATCGCCATTCGAATCGAACCGAAAGCTGCAATTTGCAATTCTCACTTTGCAATTCGCAATTTTCTCTGCTGCGTCTGTTTCCTTGGCCCAAAATCTACTCTGCGTTCTCTCGCCGCCGTTCCTTCAGCCGCACCGCCTTGCCGACGCGGTCCCGCAGGTAATAAAGCTTCGCCCGCCGCACTTCGCCGCTGCGGACTACCTCGATCTTCTCGATCTTTGGCGAATGCAGCGGGAACTTCCGCTCCACACCTTCATTCGCCACGATCCGCCGCACGGTGAACATCTCGCGACTGCCTGAACCGCTGCGGGCAATCACGACGCCCGTGAAAACTTGGATGCGCTCCTTATCGCCTTCCAGAATTTTCGTGTGCACGTCCACGGTATCACCGATCTCGAAATTGGGAATTTCGGCTTTCAACACCGGTTTTTCAACCAGGTCAAGAATTTGCTGGCTCATGTTCATTTCCTTATCCAGATGGATGCTTAGTTTGGTTAGCCACCGAGGTCACAGAGATCACAGAGAGAGGCGACGGATGCCGTCCACCAAACGCCTCTCTCCAAGGTTAATCAACAGTCCCCGTTTCAATCAGGTGGCCTTTCAATACGACAGTAACTACGCAGTTGAATCTATGGCAGACGGCCGACGGACTTTCAATCAACGACGAGGCGATCTCGGCTTTCTTCCACGATAAAGTCTATTCGCTGATCCTTAATCACGTTTCCCTTATAAACCATTTCGATACACGCTTGTCGCTGATACCGGATGTCGCGTAATTCGAATTCATAGCATAGCGCGTGTTCATAAACCGATTCGAGCAATCCCGGACCTAATATCCGGTGTACTTCTATCGCCGCACCAATGATCTTCGCCGTCAGCTGATCTCGTCCGTAATCTGCCGACTTGGTATTCTCGGTGCTCTCTGTGACCTCTGTGGCTAGTTTGGCACTCACTCGGCTCACACTCACACATCCGACCGCCGCTCTGCCGCGTCCTCTCCCAACAAGTCGGCCCGCCGCGCTCGCGTGCGATCCAGCTTCTGTTGTTCGCGCCAACGCGCGATATCCGGATGATTGCCCGTTATCAAAATCTCAGGCACGTTTAGGCCTCGATATTCTCGCGGTCTCGTGTACTGCGGGAATTCCAACAACGGCCGTTCGCCTGAAAATGAATCTTGCTTACTGCTCTCCTCGTCGCCCAATACGCCCGGCACCAGCCGGGCAACGGCGTCGATGACGACCATCGCCGCCACTTCGCCGCCGCTCAATATGTAGTCGCCGATCGAAACTTCGTCCGGCTGTAGGATGTCGATCGCTCGCTGGTCGACGCCCTCATACCGTCCGCAAATCAAAACTAACCGTTTGCGCCCGGCGAATTCCCCGGCAATCCGTTGGTCGAACTTTCGACCTTGCGGCGTCAGTAGGACCAAATGCCCCGGCTCGCCACCTTGCGATTGCACGGCCTCGGTGCTTTCCACCACCGGCTCCGGACGCAGCACCATGCCCGGTCCGCCGCCGAATGGCCGATCATCCACTTGTCGATGCTTGCCTTGCGCCCAATCGCGAATGTTGTGCAACTCGACTCGGACAATCCCCGCCTCAATCGCTCGTTTCAACACGCTCTGTCCCAAATAGCCGGAGAAGATTTCCGGAAACAGGGTCAGAACGTCAATGCGCATCGTAGCTGAACTCGCACGAGTTCAGGAATCAGGAGCTGAATTCTTGCGAATTCAGCTACGCACAAATTACGCTCCCTCAGTCGCGGCTGCCTCGGCTTCGGCCGCTGGCGCCTCTACTCTGGGCTCCGACGCGGCTACCGCGCTCGCAGCTGGTGCCGCTTCTTCCTTCTCCTTCTTTGGCTTCGGCAAACTTGCCGGCGCGCCCGGATCGGGCACCGCCTTTGGCTGCGCTAGCTGTTCGAGCGCCGCTTTCTGCGCCGTCAAATGCGTACCGTTGGTGCCGTACTTCTTAATCAGCACGGCTACGATCTCCGACGGCTGCGCGCCGACGCTCAACCAATAATCC
>DASZZA010000434.1:0-2908 GCA_035545135.1 Lacipirellulaceae bacterium
GAATGCAATTGTCAACCTGAACACAACAGATTGCGTAGGACAATCCGTCGACATCTGCTAGCATCGCTCGGTTGGGCACTAGACGGCGATGCCCGCCAGCTCACACAGATTAGCGGCCGACACCGGTTGCGGGCAGCTCCACACCAAGAAGAACAATGCCTCGCGACACCATCTTCCCGCCGGATGCCCGACGACGTAGCCGGTACCTTTCGCCGCCGATAACGCGGCCTGACTTGCTCGCAACACAAGACTATTCGCTCGCTGTCGAAGCGATTCCCGTGTGCAGCCGGCGTCGCCGCGCGCCGTGCCCAATAGGTCGTCGAGAAGTCGTTCGTGCTCGGCGCGGAGCGCCGACATGGGTTCGGTGAGATCGGCTCTGTTGGCCGCCTCGCCGGCCAAGTAATCGATAGCAGCTTTGGCCAAACCAATTGCCAGCGTCGATGTCTCGTAGCTGCCGGTAGTGCCGCCCACCCCGCTGGCCATGACGTTTGGAACCGGACCGGCGATGAGCCACTCGTCGGAAACTTCTGCTCCATCGAGATGCACGGGTCCGGTCGAACTTGCCGACACGCCGACGAGCGGTAGCGGCTCGGCCACACGCAGCCCAGCAGTGTCGCTCGGCGCGGCGATTAAGAGCTGTCGGTCGGTGGCCTCGCCCCGTTCCATCAGCGTTGCCGCGAGCACGATCGCATCGGCCGCCGCGGCGCCGGTCACCCAGGGCGACATGCCGTTCAGCCGAAAACCGCCCGGTATCGCGTCGGCGGTGAGCACCGGCTTGGCCAAATGGCGCCGACTGGTCGTGAGGTGCGAGATGCCGACGGTGGCAAATAGCTCGCCGGTTGCAAGCCCCGGCAGCAACCGTTCCTTGAGACTTTGGTTGCCACAACCGGCGATGCGACGGCAAGCGCCGGTCCGCTGCGTGAGGATGAACGTCGTCGTCAGACAGGCGGCACTGAGAGCCAGGTAACCGCGAACCAGCTGCTCCTCGCTCCACCCCTGCCCGCCCCAGGCCGGATCGATGAACCATTCATACACGCCGTACTGGCCGCACAGCCGCAACTGCTCGGCCGGCCACTGGCCGGTGCGGTCCATCTCGATAGCCTGCTCTGCCAAAAGCGAACACAGCTCATCCAGCGCCAAGTCGTTGGGCGATGTGATGCGATGGTTGGTCATGCGATTTATGATAAGGGGAAGCAGCGCATGAAGCTATGCACGCGTTCGGATCGGCCGTTTTATACGTCCATACGGAAGTCGCTTGATGACGGCACAAACAACCGGACGCCAACGCGTTCCGGTTAACTATTCGTGCAATTCCCGGACGGCCTCGCGTACTTGTACGACTCCGGCTTCAGTCCGGGCAGGCCATCTTGCCGCCAGATGCGGAACGCCTCTTCGTACTTGGCGAATTGGTTGAACATGAGAACGCGAGCTCAAATGTAAGTTGCAATCCCGAAGGGATTGAACCCCATAGCCCAGGGTTGCGGCGCAGCCGCTACCCTGGGTGCCGGGGAAATTCGATCTCGACAACTCTGAAGGAGTTGCATCTCTTGCAGCTCTCGACCCAGGGTAGCTCGGCGAACCGAGCAACCCGGGGCTGAAGGCTTTAATCCCTTCGGGAAATTTTCGTCGCGGGCGCTCAAATGAATTGGCTCGGTCCAAAATGCTACGAAGCCTTAACTTCACCGCTCCATAAACCTTTCGCCGCCCATGTCGTCTTGGACTTTGCAGGCGACGCGGTACGTTCCGGGAGCGGGAGCGAAGGGGTCAGTCCCTATTTTGCTCCGACGACTCCGCAAAATGGGGACAGACCCCGAAGCGCCAAAAGGGATAGACGCCGGAGGGATGGTTAGTGGCCATTCATTTCTGAGCTCAGTCCGCCGGCGGTGACGAGATAGCAGTGGTGGACGTAGTCGGTCACCATGCGGTGGGCGCTGAAGCGTGGGGCGAGCGTGGCGATGGATTCGACCATCATTTGGATCCAATGGCGTGGGAGGCCGTCGGCGTCGCGGTCGTAGTAGAGGGGGATGACGTCGTCGCGGAGGGCTTTGATGAGATTGGCGGCGTCGCGCTGGTCGGTGATCTCATCATCGATGTGCTGCCGGCCATCGCCGATGGCGAAGCCGTTTTTGCCGTTGTAGGCTTCAGCCCACCAGCCATCGAGAATGGAAAGATTGAGTCCGCCGTTGAGGACGGCCTTCATGCCGCTGGTGCCGGAAGCTTCCTTGGGGCGGCGGGGCGTATTGAGCCACACGTCGACGCCTTGCACGAGGTGCCGCGCCACATTGATATCGTAGTCCTCGATAAACGCGATCCGCCCGGCGAAGCGGCGATCGTGGCGCAGGTTCTCGATTTTCTTGATGAGTTGCTTCCCCGGTTCGTCCGCCGGATGGGCTTTGCCGGCGAAGATCATTTGCACGGGCCGCTGCGGGTCGTTCATCAATTCGGCTAGCGCGTCCAATTGGCGGAAGAACAGATCGGCCCGTTTATAGGTTGCAAATCGGCGGGCGAAGCCAATCGTGAGCGCGTTGGGATCGAACATCGTCCGCGCGGCTTCGACGGCATCATCCGCCTCGTTGCGGCGACGCATTTGCCGGCCGATTCGCCGCCGGACGAAATCGAGCAGCCGGTTTTTGAGATCGCTGTGGGTTTCCCAAAGTTCGCCCGGATCGACGTCGTAGAGCGATTGCCAAACTTTGGTGTCGCCCATCCATTCCTGCCAGTCGCTTCGCAACACGCGGTCGTAGAGCAAGTGCATCGGATAGGCGAGCCAGGTGGGAATGTGCACGCCGTTGGTGATGTGGCCGATGGGGATTTCGTCCTCCACGCGCCACGGCCACAAATGAGCCCACATCCGCCGCGACACGTGGCCATGCAGCGAGCTTACGGCATTGGCGCGCCGCGAGAGCTT
>DASZZA010000435.1:0-4416 GCA_035545135.1 Lacipirellulaceae bacterium
CCATACTCGCCGCCGGACCCCCCGCCGCGCCGATCCCGACGCGCAGTCTGTTCGATATGTTTTTGGCTGGTGGTCCGCTGATGGTCCCGATCGCGTTGGCGTCGTTCCTGATGGTGCTGATCGTTTTCGAACGGGCCATTAGCCTGCGCCGGCGGAAGGTTGTGCCAAGGCTGTTCGTCGAGCGATTCTTGCTGCAGCTCCGCGAAAACGCGTTGGACCGGTCCGATGCCCTCGAGCGATGCGAGGAGAACTCCAGCCATGTCGCACGCGTGTTCGCCGCGGCCGTTCGCAAATGGGGGAAGCCGGCCGTCGAGGTCGAACAAGCGGTGATCGACGAAGGCGAGCGCATTGCAAATGTGCTGCGACGCTACCTAAGAGTTCTCAACGGCGTGTCGACCGTCTCGCCGTTACTTGGGCTGCTAGGCACCGTCTGGGGCATGATCCGAGCCTTCAATGTCATCGCCAGCAGTCCGGCGATGGGCCGAGCCGAAATGTTGGCCGGCGGAATCAGCGTTGCGCTCATCACGACCGCCACGGGGCTCCTCGTCGCCATTCCATCGATGATCTTCTATCTCTACTTTGTCGGCCGGGTCGATGGCCTCGTCATGGAAATCGACCGTTGCGGCCAGGAGCTCGTCAATTTGATTTCGTTGGAGGCATTCGACGACAGGCAAACGACACGACTTTCCGTCGCCCGACGCAAAGCAGCATAGAGATCGCAAATTCGCAGTTGCCCGTTGTCAGTCGTTCATTGCGTCGAACAACGGACAACGGACCACGGACAACGGACCATGTTCACGTAGCAACGAACTTCCTCGGGCCATGCCACTCAAGATCCAGCACGATGAGATGCCGACGCTCAATCTGACGTCGATGATCGACGTGTTGTTTCTGTTGATCATCTTTTTTATGGTGGCCACCAAATTCGATGAGATGGACCGCAACATCGACGTGGCGGTGCCAGAAGTGGCTCAAGCCGGGGATACGGCTCCGCCGCCTCAACCGCTTGTTGTCACCGTTGCGGCCGACGGCCAATTCCAATTGAATGGCACGCCCGTAACAGCAGACGAGCTTACGTCGCGACTTGCCGCAGCTCGCACGCCGCTCACGGAGCCGACGGTCGTCATTCGTGGCGATGCGAAGTGTCCGTTCCAGCTCGTGGCGACGGCACTAGGTGCTTGTCGCCAAGCCGGGATTTCCGAACTGGGCATCACTGTGCGTATCGCCAGCGCCGGCGCGACAACTCGTTGATGGTTCAAATCGCCAGATGTTGTTAAATCCATGCTTGCACCGCGGCCCGATTCCGTCGTGTTTCTCTGCCTCGCCTCGGTGCATTTCGCGTATTGGTTGGCCTGGGCTGGCTCGCTTGCGCTGAGCGTCGCGCTCGTCGTTTTGGTGTGGACCCGCTGGGGGCAGTCGCGACCATTGCAGAAGTGTGCAGCACTCTCGCTGCTGGTTCATTTGATCCTCGCGTTCCTGGCGATGACGGTACGAATCGTCGCCGGCGATGGCAATGGGGGCGGCGGAGGTGGTGCTCCGATTCATGTACGAATCTTGCAGGAAACCACTGCCACGGCGACGGCGAAGATTCCCGCTACTCAAGACCTCAGCAATTTCAGTCCACCAGACCTGCTCGAAAGGCCTCCCATGAAGGTAGCAGTTAAACCGCAAACGGTTGTTGGCCCACCACCAGTCGCCAAAAACGAGGAAGCCCCTTCGCTCAAAAACCCGACCGCGCACGAGCCGCTGAAGTCTATTGCCGAGGCGACGAAGAGGAACAAGTCGAACCAGGCGAGAAGTACACCAACGCCACCTGCGCAAGCAGTGGCCAAACAGTCAGATCCGGCCACCAGTCGCACGGCGTTGCCCACGTCACCCGACGAATCGACCGCCCACACGCCGACGGCCGCGTCAGAGGAAGTCTCCGCAATCTCGAGTCCTTACGCGCTTCGCAGTGCATCCGATCGACTCAGCCTTATCGAAGGCCAAGGCGGCAGCGCGAAGACGGAAGAGGCCGTCGTAGCCGCCTTGAGCTGGCTGGCGGCCGCCCAATCGGCCGATGGCCGGTGGAGTGCGAACCAGTTCGGGGCGGGCCAGGAACAAATGGTCCTTGGGCAGTCTCGCGGTGGAGCGGGGCGGAATGCCGACACGGGAGTTTCAGCGCTAGCGTTGCTCGCTTTCCTCGGCGCCGGGCATTCACATCTCCAAGGAGAGTACCGCGACACAGTACGACGCGGCCTCGACTTTCTGCTCCGCTCGCAGGCTGCCGATGGCAGCCTCTTCGGCGACGCGACGCTCTACGCCCAAATGTATTGCCACTCGATGGCGACATTCGCGCTGGCCGAGGACGAGGCCATCACCGGCGATCGGCGGCTCGAACCGGCTGTCACAAGGGCCGTTAACTTTTCGTTGGCCGCGCAAGACACCAGCGGCGGCGGTTGGCGTTATCGGCCCGGCGATAGCGGCGACACTAGCCAGATGGGTTGGCAACTCATGGCGTTGGCCAGTGCCAAGCGAGCCGGAATCAATATTCCGCATCAAACATGGAACCGCGTCGACCGTTTCTTGCGTAGCGTGAGTCGTGGCAACTTTAGCGGGCTCGCCAGCTACCGGCCCGATAGCCCGGCGAGCACATCGATGACGGCTGAAGCCCTATACTGTCACTTGGTCTTAGAAGAAATGAGCGGCGTGGGTGTAAGTGAGTCCGCAGCCGAAGAAGCGACAGATAAACTCCTTGCCGAACTGCCACTGGCCGATCGCGTGAATCTCTACTATTGGTACTACGCCACCCTCGCGCTGCACCATCGCCAACAGGCGAGCAATGCGGCATCGGCCGCTTGGCACACTTGGAACGACGCGCTTACTACCGCACTCCTCAACACGCAGGTGCCCGATGGGCAAAATGTCGGTAGCTGGAACACGACCACGCTCTGGGGCGGCTATGGCGGTCGCGTCTACACAACGGCCATGGCTACCATGTGCCTGGAAGTGTACTATCGCTATGCACCAACGTCCAACGGCCCCGACCACTGGATGGCTACACGTCCCGACTCAGAGCGAGATCGCGAATAGATTTCAGCGACGTTTGGTTGCGCGCTCTGACGCCCGAGTACGCCTCAGCTTCCGACTCGGCTGAACTTGACCAGTCTACCCTGATCGCTTAACTTTTAAGCAAGTTATCGGCCTGTTACGGTCGAAACGGTAACAGTCGCATTACCGTCTTTAGGGCGCCGTAGCCAAGTGGCTAAGGCATCGGATTGCAAATCCGACATCCCCGGTTCGAATCCGGGCGGCGCCTTTTAAACCGCCGTGCAATTGGGTTCACTGAAGGCCGATTGCGCCGCGGCTTTCTTATTGGTTCCTGCCGACCTGGGCAACCCGCATTGGCATGCTAGCGTGAATTCGGCTTGTCGCGCCGGAACACGGCCGGTATTCTTCGCAGCCTCATCTATGCCCCTGGCCGAACTCTCGGGCTGGTCGCTTGCTCGCGGAGGAGAATCGATGGACCGATCTCACGCTCGCCTTGTTGGAACCTACGGCACCTTGGCGCTGTTGCTGGGCGCCGCCTTGCTTATTTCAACCAACGGCTGTGCGTCGTTATTGGCAACGGGTGTTTACCTCTGGGATGGCGGCAATTTGGCGCCTGCCGATTGCAATGCGCTCAAAGGCCATCGCGTCGTCGTATTGTGCAAGCCGCCCGCCTCGAACGAGTATCGCAATGCAGGCGCCTCACGTAGCATCGCCAAGCAAGTTAGCGAGCTATTGGTTAAGCACGTCAAAAACATCGATGTCGTAAATCCGCGCGAGGTCGACAAGTGGGTCGATGAAAGCGATTGGGGCGACTTCCGCGAACTGGCCCAGGCCGTGCACGCCGATTTCGTCGTCCACATCGAGCTCGACGACTTTGATCTATTCAAAGGGAAGACACTATACCAAGGTCGTGCCGACGTGACGGTCAGCGTTTACGATGTGAAAAATCATAATCACCTCGTATGGGACCGCCATCTGGGAGAAATCCTCTATCCCGTCAACAGCGGTATTCCCGCGCAGGACAAGCCGGTTCAGCAGTTCGAACGTGAGTTCGTCGAAATCGTCGCAGATAAGATCGCCACAAACTTCTATCGGCACGACCCTAACGCCGATTTCGCGATTGATGCCACGGCTAATCGCTGAGTGCCAGCCACGGACCGCACAGCACATCTCACAGCGGAGGCGGAGCGCGGCGCGGCTTGCTTGGCGCTGCTTTCGGCTGCTGCGGACGTGGACGATTTCGGCGAGCTCTGGCCTGCGCAATTCGCCCGTCCACGTCGCTGAACGTCTCGTGCCACTCCCATCCTAACGGCTCGCGCAACTCTCGCTCGGCCACCAGGGCCCACGGAGTACCCTTGTTATCGGAAACCACGCGGCTCAAATAAT